>JAUYJO010000211.1 GCA_030700315.1 Gallionella sp. | reverse complement strand
GGCGCCCCCAGCGGCATGTGCGCGACTCCATCGCGACGCTCCGCCGCTCGATAGCCCGTGCCTTCGCCAACAAACTGCCGCGCTGCCCTTGCTGCGGGGTGTTTGATAGGCATGATCGGATTTAATGACACAGTCCAAGTAATAATCAGGGACCAGAATAATCAGGGACAGACCACGATTTCCACCACGCCCGGCACTCCGCCGTTCCACGTCGGGGAAATCGTGGTCTGTCCCCGGTTTCGCGGCACGTAGCGAGTTGCCATTGGAGACGATTTCATCGCTCACATCCTGCACAACGGGCTCTATGCAGTTTCTTCGTAGCCAACATCATCTTCATCGCCGACATCGCCAATATCAATCTCAGCTTCGTTGCTGCCTTGCTCTTCAACGACAGGTTTATCCATTGCCTCGGCAACAAGCTGGGCAAGTGCATTAGTCCGTGCTGCAAAGAAAGCATCAAAGTCGTCATTTCGTAAATGGGTGGGATCGACTAAATGAGTGCGTAGAATCTTATCCAGATCGTCCGACGATAATCCATGTGCGGTCTCAATTCGCTTCAAATATACCGATGGTGCGTCTCCACCAATAGCGATATTTGAGCGTTTAGACAAGGGCGTTTTGTTAATGATCGAGTCATACACTGCACGAGAAATCGCCTGCTTCTTGCACCAGTCTTGCGGGAAAATGTGGTGAATGTCGATTTTATCGTTAAAAAAAGTCATCAGATCAGCTTCTTTACCTGTGATGAAGTCACGACATCCATGTCGCATCAATAGCGCGTGCAGTCCCTTGTAGGCGGCAGATAATCTGAGGCGCAAAGATTTAAGCCGTACGCTCTGGAATACAGCTTCATCGAGCGACCTCGGACGATCGCCTTTACCTTTTATCCAATCGACCAACTCAGGGACATCGCGTGCAAGTCTCGATTCCGTACTGGAGCCATAAAGTTCGCCCATTGTGACAGACCAAAACCATTGCCCGATCTGCTTTTTCGCCTTGGCGGTTTGTGCCTCCCGTCCTAGAATAGCAAACAACGAAGCGATGCCTACAATCAGGGGCGGATAAGGAACATCCCTATGCCAGATAATTTTTTGCTCGTTGAGAAAAGCTCCTGCCTCAACAAAACCACCCTCGATTACATCGGCATATTTAAGATATGCATCCAGAGGAAGTCCAAGTAACGCTGCTCGCTGGCAGGAAATCTGGGGTACATCTTTATCTTTAAGACCTTCAGCAATCTTAGCCAGTCTAACTTCCCTCGTATGAAGCAGCGTACAAGCCTGCAAAAAATCTGTGCTTGCGATTTGAGTCAGAGTGTCGCGACGATTTGGCGTGCCTATCATCCGTGCTCTTCTGCCTAATTGTCCCTTCGACTGCACACCGTTCCAGTCTTCGCGAAGGTCAAAGCTGCGAGCCGCATAAATAGCAGTAACCAACTCGAAGGCATCAAGTTTCTTACCACCAACATTGACCTTTTCAAATACCAGGCAGATCGCCTCTCGACTATTGGTTCGGTCAAGACGAATAATCGGCATTTTGTAGCGTTCTATAGACTCCACAACACCTTGAACAAAATCGCGATCCAGATCGGAAACGTCGCGGTTTTTAGCACGCCAATAATCACGCCAGTCATAGAACCAGTTGCGACTATCGAACACATGATTGAGTGGGAAAAGATCGCGCTCAAACTCAAGCTCACGCTTTGAAACATCTAGGCTAACGGTTTTACCAAAATCTGTGCGAATGATACGGTCAGCAGGTACACCAATGATTGAATCTTCAAGGTGCGCGGAACCCTTGATGGCCTTCTTGATGTCGAGATAGTAAAAACGCTCAATGAGCGCACCCCTTGCTGTCTTGGTCTTGACGGCGGCTTTGGAATACATCACTTGGTATAACGAAGTCATCCTCTGCTGACCATCAAGCAGCAATTCAACAGGGCTGACTCCACTTGCCGCAACGCCTTCAAGGGTACGCGGCTTAAACTCTACTTCGCCGCCTGTTTCCAGTGTAAGTAGCGCACCAACAGGAAAGCCTTTTCCGATTGAAGCGACGAGACTCCTTACATCCTCGTCGCTCCAAACGTAATCTCGCTGAAAGTCTGGTAGTTGCAGCTTGCCTTCATTAACCTTTCTAAGAATGTCCTTTAGGTCTTCTTTTGTAGTATCAAACATTGCATTGCTTCCCTTCCGCACACCGCTGGTTATTTACTAAATCATTCATTAACAAAGCCTGGCTAAAAGGGGCCAGGCTCAGTTTATCTCTCTGACGCAACCCACTTCGCCAGCCGCTGGCGCACGTTCCCCAGTCGTTCTTCGCTGATCGCGCCGATGCTGCCCAGTAGCCGTGATCCATCCAGCACTGCTAGCCGCGAGAGGCGCAGCACGCTGGGTGCTTTCAAGCCGGAGTTGGCGAAACCGGGATCGGCTGGGGTAACAAAGATTAAAGGTTCCAGGCTCGAATTTCAAAATCACTTCCCGCCGCGTATCCTCAAGCGATCAGGTTCTACAATCCAAAGCCGTCCCTTGATCGGATGCAACGCGAGCATGGGAATCGCTTTTGCCAACAGATCAAGCAATGCCTGTTTGCTTTGTCGTGGCAAGCGCAGCACCATGTATCCGGGTGTATGTGCCGGAGGGTAGCGCCGGATGTCTGACAGGTCGAGGTCGGCGGTAATCAGAATGCGGTTTTCTTCCTTGCACACATCGACGATGCGCTCATCGGAGGCACCCCCCAATGATTGCTGATAGACCGTCATGGCATCATGGCCTGCTACCGTGAGCAGATCAGCGGCTTCAATCGGCAGATTCTGGTCGATCTTGAACTTCATGCTGCCAGCGGCACCAGCTCCTCATGAGCCAAGGCCGCCGCATAAGCCATGCAGGCATGCACATCGTTTGCGGAAAGCGGCGGGTAGCTGGCGACGATGGCCTCGACCGTCATGCCTTCCGCCAGATTATCGAGCACGCTGCTGACCGTTATGCGAGTCCCGGTAATGCAGGCGCGCCCCTTGCAAATGGCGGGATCGACGTGAATGCGTTGTTGCCAATTCATCTGACTGACTCCTTAATAAACATTGTAAGAAACGCGGCCTGTCTGTTTGCTGAAGCCGGTTTCCTGATGAAACAATGTAGTGAATTTTTGCTGCGTCGGCAGTATCCTTCAGGCTTTGCTGCTTGGCAATTCAATTCAATCGCAATTTAATCGCGATAGGCAAACCCGCGTAGTGCGGATTTCGGCATTTTGTCTGACCGCGATAAGTGTCGTAAAAGCGTAAAAGGGGCCAGGCTCAGTTTATCTCTCTGACGCAACCCACTTCGCCAGCCGTTGGCGCACGTTCCCCAGTCGTTCTTCGCTGATCGCGCCGATGCTGCCCAGTAGCCGTGATCCATCCAGCACTGCTAACCGCGAGAGGCGCAGCACGCTGGGAGCTTTCAAGCCGGAGTTGGCGAAATCTGGATCGGCTGGGGTAAGAATTTCATCGAGGTTGGTTTCGGCTTGTTGCACTTGCGAAGACACCATGCAAACCAGCCAGTCGTCAAACCTGGAGGCTTGCCGCAACATGAGTACGGGGCGCAATTTGGCTCCGCTGAGATCGGTGTATGGGAAGGGTGTAAGAACGATCTGCCCCGCACGTTTCATTGCCAGCGTTCCCGCAAGTCTTCACGTGTGTAGGTGGCGGTCTCTTGTTCCATGCCGCGCATTGCTTGGGTTATGGATAATTCCGAGAACTCGGCATCTGTCCATTCGGTATGGGTGATCGGTTTTCCGGTTGATGTGCCACAACGTGCCGAAAGAAATTCGACGAACTCAAAAACCTCCGCCTGCTTCTCGCGCGGAAGCGCTTCCAGCTTGCTGATCAGTTCTGCGTAGCCCATCACACACCCCGCTCGAGTTGAAGGTCAGCCGTAGTATAGCCCGAGAATCAAATGCTGAATATCAGTCGCGGATTAAGCGGGCCCAAATTGTTTTTCTGCTATCTACTTGAGCCGTTCTCAGGTTAGTCGCTCGAAAGTGTGGCGGTGCTCATCGGTTACTTCTCGATCAATGAAGCGGCAATTTACACCCGTATGCAGGGCGGGACAAGCGCGAGTTAAACCCGGATTGTCCATTCGCCATGAATTGGCTCGTGGCGTTGTATTCCCCTTTTGCAAAGGGGGAGGTGGGTTGGTTTCCAATGGGTTATTGGGGCTGAATGTGTAAATTTGCGTCTCGCCCCAGCCGCTTGGCCCACTTGAGCGATCCGGGCAAAAGTCCCGAAAACGGGCGTTGCCACGCTGCTATCCCGCTGCGCCGGAAATTATTTTATCAACTGGATTCCCGCTGGTGCTGGAATCGCGGGATAATACGCAACTCAGGTTTATTTCAGGCTCCCTAATGTTGCCCACTCTAGTATTAGTCGGTCGTCCGAATGTGGGAAAGTCCACGCTGTTCAACCGCCTCACGCGCAGCCGCGACGCGCTGGTCGCCGACCAGCCGGGGTTGACGCGCGACCGCCATTATGGAAAGGGTCGGGTAGGGGAAAGACCTTATCTGGTGGTGGATACCGGCGGGCTGGAACCGGTCGCCAAGGATGGCATCATGTTCGAGATGGCCAAGCAAAGCCGCCAGGCGGTGGACGAGGCAGACATGGTGCTGTTCCTGGTCGATGGCCGCGCCGGCTGCACGCCGCAGGACACCCTCATCGCCGGGCAATTGCGCAAGACCGGCAAGCCGATTCTGCTGCTGGTCAACAAGGCGGAGGGGATGCAGCGCGCCAAGGTAACCGCCGAATTTTTCGAGTTGGGCCTGGGCGAACCGTTGCCGATTTCCTCGGCGCATGGCGACAACGTGAGCGAAGTGGTGGAGATCGCGCTGGAGAATTTTCCGCTTGAGGCAGATGAAGAAGAAGCTGGCCACGCACATCCCCCAAAACTGGCCATCGTCGGCCGCCCGAATGTCGGCAAATCCACCTTGGTGAACGCCATTCTCGGCGAGCAGCGCGTGATCGCGTTTGATCAGCCGGGCACTACGCGCGATTCCATCTACATCGACTTCGAGCGTGGCGGCAAGCAGTACACCATCATCGATACCGCCGGTGTGCGGCGGCGCGGCAAGGTGGACGAGGCGGTGGAAAAATTTTCCGTGATCAAGACCATGCAGGCCATCGAGGATGCCAACGTGGTGGTGCTGGTGGTGGACGCGCGCGACCAGATTACCGAGCAGGACGCGCACGTCGCCGATTTCGTGTTGCAGGCGGGGCGTGCGCTGGTGCTGGCGGTCAACAAATGGGACGGTTTGGATGCGCACCAGCGCGATACAGTCAAGAGCGACATCGAGCGCAAGCTGCATTTTTTGAGTTTCGCCAAGCTGCACTATATTTCCGCGTTGAACGGCACGGGCGTGGACAAGGTATTGAAGTCGGTGGACGACGCCTATGCGGCGGCGATGGCGAAACTTTCCACGCCGAAGCTTACCCGCGCGCTGATCGCCGCACTGGAGAAGCAAGCGCCGCCCAAGAGCGGACGCTTCACCCCCAAGATGCGTTACGCCCATCAGGGCGGCAGCAATCCGCCGCTGATCGTGATTCACGGCAGCGGGCTGGAGGATGTGCCGGCCAGCTATACCCGCTATCTGGAGCGCACCTTCTGCGAGATATTCAAGCTGCAAGGCACGCCGCTCAGGATTCAATTCAATTCCAGCAAGAACCCGTTCGAGGACAAGAAGCCCAGGCCGCTCACCGAGGCCGAGCAACGCAAGGCGCATCGCGCACGGATACGCGGGCGCAAGCTGTATGGATAATTCGGTGTGGTAAACCCCCGGCTATGCCCTGATCTTTATCCAGAATCGATGGGGGCTCAGTTAGGTTTGACCGTTCCGGCGGCCATAAAGGGCAACGTTAAAATTTAGCAACATCATTCCCTCCCCCTTGCAGGGGGAGGGTTAGGGAGGGGGTAGAAGCCAGGCATGAGCACAAACCAAATTTCTACCCCCTCGATGAAACAACTAGCCATTCGACTAGGCTGCAAAAGACCGCAGCCAAGTCGCTGGTTAATCCCAACCTTCCCCCTGCAAGGGGGAAGGAGTGGAAATTCAGCCGCCTGAAGGCGGCTCACGTTTTATTGGCCACTTTGAGGGGCTCACACAATAACCCACCCAGTTTTCCCGCAGGTCATTTAATTTAAGCCACATCTTCATTCCAATCATGTCACTCTCACAGTCATACACCATCAAGGACGTTATCCGCTGGTACGGCCAGGGAGAAATCCAGAAAGCCAAGGCTTACCTGAATTCGATCAGCCATCTGGAAATCCGCCCCGACAAAATCATCGCGGAGGTCAAGGGGACAGCCTCCCATCCTTATCAGGTGGGCATAACATTTACTGCGGGTTTGGCGGGCGAATTGGAGGTCGAAGCCTCATGCAATTGTCCGGTGCGATGGAAATGCAAGCATAGTGCGGCGGTGCTGCTGTCGGCCTTGTCTTTGCCGCGCACGCCCGTCATCAATCACGCCGTGCTGGAGTGGGTCGAATCTTTCCGGCGCACGGCAAAAGCTCCGCCGAAAAAAACCGCGAAGTCTGCGCCGAGGCCCGAGAAGTTGTGCTATGTGCTGACCAAATCCGCCTATTCTGGCGCTTATGTTTTTGGCACTTACAAGGGAAAGTTTGATGCCGAGGGGCACCTGACGGGCAGGTTTGAGGAATGGGGCAACGTCGAGCGCGCTCTGATAAAACCGCCGCAGTTTATTACCGAGGAAGATCTGCCGATTCTGCGCATGTTGTGGCAACAGCGCGACAGGCATGACTACTTCCCCATCAAGAACGCGAAGGGCAACGAGATTTTGACCCGTATGCTGGCGAGCGGGCGCTTGTTTTTCATGGAAGCGGTTGCGGGTAACCGTTACCTGAGGTCTGAGCCGGTTCATCTCAAGCAGGGCAAGGTGCGCAAGGCGCGGCTGGAGTGGGGCGTCGTCGAGTCGGGGCGCATGGTTCCGCGTATTGTCAGCGGCGCGGCGCTGGAGGTATTTCCGTTCGATGAGGCGGTCTGGTATGTCGACCCTGGCACAGGCGAAATCGGCCAGTTGCAGACGCCATTGCCGCCCGCGCAGGTTATGCAGTTGCTCGATATGCCGCCGCTCGCCGAAATCGATGTGCCGGTGGTGTCCGAGGTGCTGCGCGAAATGGTGCCCGATCTGCCGCCACCCAGCACCGAGCGGCTGCGCACGCTGGTAAGCCCGTTGACGCCGATGCTGCTGCTGGATACCTCGGAGCCGGCATGGATGAGCAGTTATCGCGGCTATCCCTACGGTACGCAGAGACTGGATTTTGCGCGCGTCAGGTTCCGTTATGGCGAGGCCATTTTGCCGCCCGGCCACCCGGGCGATTTTGTCACGCTGAAAAATGGCGAGACGGTGCGCGTGACGCGCAACCCGCCAGGCGAAAAACGTTTTATCAAGTCGCTAGCCACATATGGGCTGGAAGAGATGCCGGTTTTCAGGCTGTCCGGCAACATCGGCGAACAGCCGATTTTTGCGCTGGAGAGCGAGAAGGCCTGGCCACCGTTTATGCAGCAAACGATTCCGCTGATGCGGGCGGCGGGATGGGAGGTTGTTGTCCCGCAGGGTTTCCGCCACCATGTTCTCGAAGTGGAAGCATGGGAAGCGGAATTCGGCGAGGAAGATGACGGCTGGTTCAGCCTGAACATGGGCATCGTGGTCAATGGTCGGCGCTTGCCGCTGGCGCCCATGCTGCATGCTTTGTTCAAGATTGACCCGCGCTGGCTGGATGCGTCCCAGTTGGAAAAAATGGGCGACGATGAACAGATCGAATTGCTGCTCAAGGAAGGCGGCAGGGTGCATGTTCCCGCCGGACGCATCAAGCCGCTGGCGCGCACCCTGATCGAACTGTTCGATAGCGAAAGCAGTGGAATTCGTCTGTCCCGCTTTGATGTCGAGCGTATCGATGAATTGGCCGCTATGGAGCGCTGGCAGTTCAAGGGTATGGATGCCGTCACAAAACTCGCCAACAAGCTCAAGAATACCGCCGGCATCAAGGCGGTGAACCCGCCCGAGGGCTTTGTGTTGCAGTTGCGCCCCTATCAGCTCGAAGGCTTATCCTGGCTGCAATACCTGCGCGAGCAGAATCTGTCCGGGATACTGGCCGATGACATGGGGCTGGGTAAGACCGCGCAGGCCCTGGCGCATCTGTTGCTCGAAAAACAAAGCGGGCGCATGGATAAGCCGTCACTGGTGGTGCTGCCCACCTCGCTGATCTTCAACTGGAAACGCGAGGCGGAACGGTTTGCCCCGCAACTCAAGTTGCTGTCTCTGCACGGCAAGGAACGGGCGGAGCATTTTCCCACGATCCCGCAGCATGACGTCATTCTCACCACCTACCCGCTGCTGTGGCGCGATGAGGGTGCCTTGGCGGAACATGACTACCATTTGCTGATCCTGGATGAGGCGCAAACGGTGAAAAACGTGCGCAGCCAGGCGGCGCAAGTGGTGCGCAAGCTGAACGCGCGGCATCGCTTGTGTCTTACCGGCACACCGCTGGAGAACCATCTGGGCGAGCTTTGGGCGCAGTTTGACTTCCTGCTGCCAGGCTTGTTGAACACGTCCAAGGAGTTCACTAAAACCTGGCGCAATCCGATTGAAAAACTGGGCAACAAATTGCGTCGCGATCTGTTGGCCAGGCGCGTCAAGCCGTTCATCATGCGCAGGCGCAAGGAAGACGTTGCGCAGGAATTGCCGCCCAAAACATTCATCATCCGTACCGTCGAACTGGAGGGTGGACAGCGCGACCTTTACGAAACGGTGCGTACCGCGATGGATGATCGCGTCCGCGAAGAAATCGCCAGCAAAGGTTTCGCGCGCAGCCACATCATCATTCTCGATGCGCTGCTCAAATTGCGCCAGGTATGCTGCGACCCGCGCCTGGTGAAATTGACCGCCGCCAAAAAAGTCAAGGAACGCGCCAAGCTCGACTTGCTGATGGAAATGCTGCCGGAACTGGTCAACGAAGGCCGGCGCATCCTGGTGTTCTCGCAATTCACCTCGATGCTCGAATTGATCGAAACAGAACTGGCGCGCGAAAAACTTGATTACGTGAAACTCACCGGCGACACGCAAAACCGCGAAGAGGTGGTGCGCCGCTTCCAGGATGGCGAAGTGCCGATTTTCCTCATCAGCCTCAAAGCGGGCGGGGTAGGGCTGAACCTGACCACCGCCGACACGGTGATTCATTACGATCCGTGGTGGAATCCCGCCGTGGAAAACCAGGCCACGGACCGCGCGCACCGCCTCGGGCAGACGAAAAACGTGTTTGTCTACAAACTGGTGGTAGCCGGCAGCATCGAAGAAAAAATTCTGGCGTTGCAGGAAAAGAAAGCCGAGCTTGCCGCCGGCATCCTGTCCGAAGATGTCAACGGTTTGGTCAAGTTCGGCGAAGCCGACATTGCGGCGTTGCTGGCGCCGTTGCCGGATGACGAAGATGCATAATTCCCAGAAAAATTGACATTGACCGGTGTGCTGTGGTCATTGATACTTTGTTCCGTGCATTTGAATTTCCTACCGTTTAGTTATTCTCGCTGGAATAAGACCCTTAATGTCCGATAAGGAAGCCACGGCCCGCATCAAAATCAACAAGCTGCTCGAAGCCGCTGGCTGGCGCTTCTTCGCGGAGGGAAGCGCGCCCGCGAACATTCGCCTCGAACCCAGCGTCACGATCAAGCCAACCGATCTGAACGCGCTCGGCGACAACTTCGAGAAGAGCACAAAAGGCTTCGTCGATTTTCTCTTGCTCGATGCAAGGGACTTCCCGCTCCTCGTCCTCGAAGCCAAAGCCGAGAACAAAAATCCGCTCATCGGCAAAGAGCAGTCCCGCAAATATGCCAAGTCACAGGGCTGCCGTTTCATCATCCTCTCCAACGGCAACCTGCACTATTTTTGGGACCTTGAACGCGGCAACCCGTATGTCATCACCTCGTTTCCGACTCCTGACTCGGTCACCGGCTACCAGAAGGTCACGCCCAATCCGCAGCGTCTGATCGAAGAGCAAGTGGGCGAGGATTACATCGTTCGCACCCAGCGCCCAAACTACCAATCTGAAGTCGGTTGGCGAAACGAGGCCGAGCGCACCGGTTACATCCAGACCAACAAGCTGCGCTTTCTCCGCCCCTATCAGCTCAAGGCCATCCACAGTCTTCAGGCCGCAGTCGGCGACGGCAAGGATCGTTTCTTGTTCGAGATGGCCACCGGCACCGGCAAGACCTTGACCGCTGCCGCCGTCATCAAACTGTTTCTCCGTTCCGGCAACGTGCGGCGGGTGCTGTTTCTGGTGGATCGTCTGGAGCTGGAAGACCAGGCCAAGAAGGCCTTCACGGCGGTGCTCTCCGCCGACTTCCAGACGGTGATCTACAAAGAGAACCGGGACGATTGGCGACGTGCGGAGATTGTCGTCACCACTGTGCAATCCCTGCTCTTCAACAACAAGTACCAGAAGCTCTTCTCGCCGACCGACTTCGATCTCGTCATTTCCGACGAAGCGCATCGCTCCATCGGCGGCAATGCCCGCGCCGTGTTCGACTACTTCATCGGCTACAAGCTCGGCCTCACCGCCACGCCGCGCGATTACCTGCGCCGTTTCGACAACTCAAACCCCGGCACCCGCGACCCGCGCGAGGCCGAGCGCCGACTGCTTCTCGACACCTACCGCACCTTCGGCTGCGAAAACAGCCAACCGACCTTCCGCTACTCCTTGCTCGACGGCGTCAAGGAAGGCTTCCTGATCAACCCGACGGTGGTCGACGCCCGTACCGAGGTCACCACCACGCTGCTTTCCGAAGCGGGCTTCGTCGTCGCCTTCACCGATGACACCGGCGAGGATCAACAGCAGGCCTTCAAGCAACGCGAGTTCGAGAAGCGCTTTTTCGCCGACACCACCAACCAGCTCCTGTGCAAGACGTTTCTGGAAAACGCCATGCGCGACCCGGTCAGCGGCGAAATCGGCAAGGCTATCGTCTTTGCCGTCAGCCAGAATCACGCCGCCAAGCTGGCGCAGATACTCAATCAGATGGCCGACCGCATGTTCCCGGCCAAGTACCAGTCCGACTTCGCGGTACAGGTCACCTCCCAGATACCTGACGCCCAGCAGTTCACCATCAACTTCGCCAACAACAACCTGCTCGGCTCCGGCAACTTCATCCCCACCTACAAAACCAGCAAGGCGCGCATCTGCGTGACGGTTGGCATGATGACCACCGGCTACGACTGCACCGACATCCTCAACATCGGCCTCTTCCGCCCGATCTTCTCGCCCACCGACTTCATCCAGATCAAGGGGCGCGGCACCCGCAAGCATGACTTCCGCGAGGTGCTGTTCGACGACAGCTTCAAGGAAGGCGTGCAACAGCCCATCAAAACCGCCTTCAAGCTGTTCGACTTCTTCGCCAACTGCGAATATTTCGAAGAAGAGTTCAACTACGATGAAGTGCTGAAGCTCCCGCCGCCCAAGGGCAAGGGTGGCGAAGAAGGGGGCGGCCAAGGCCCGGTAGTGGTGGGCGGCACCTATGAGCACCTCGGCGCCGACATCCTTGCTTCGATGCGCGTCGAGCAGATCACCGCCGACGGCATGAAGATCGACCGCATGTTCTTCGAGAAATTCGAAGACGCGATCCGCGCCGATGATACCGTCGCCGCCGCCATCGAAGCCGGACAGTGGGATCGCGTCATCGACTACGTCAATCGCGAAGTCTTCGACAAGCCCGAGGAGTACTACACCCTCGACAAGCTGCGCAAGGCCGCCGCCGTAGACCGCCGCCTCGGCTTGCGCGAAATTCTGGAAAAGGTCTTCGGCCTCATCCCGCGCTTCAAGTCCAAGGATGAACTGCTGGAAGAGGAGTTCTACAAGTTTGTCGCCGACACCAAGCCCGAAGAAGCGGCTGCCATCCCGGCCATAAAAACCTACTTCAAGGCCTATGCCACCAGCGATGCCGTGCGCGGCATCATCGAGAGTGGGCATTACACCGACCTGGCGACCAACCCCTTCTTTTCCACCCGCGACTTCAGGGCTGTGCCAGCGAAGTACCGCACGCTCATCCCCAATTACATCAAGGACTATGTCTCCTTGAACCAGTTCGCACCTTGAATCATGAACCTATCCGGGCAGCGATTTAATTGTGGCGAATTCGCCATATTTAAACCCCTCGAATTCGAGGGGATTGGCGTCGCCTCACCTCACCTCAAAGGACAACCCCATGAGCAAAGCCAAAAAAAGCACCATCGAGGTACAAGGAACTGCCATCGCCATCGTTTCGAGCAGCGACCACGACTTCATATCCCTTACCGACATGGCGAAAAAATTTGGTGATGATTCGCTGATTTATAACTGGATGCGTAATCGCAATACCCTCGAACTCATTGGTATCTGGGAGCAAATACATAATCCGGATTTTAAAGGTCTCGAATTCGAGACCTTTAGAAAACAAGCCGGCCTCAACAGTTTCTCCCTGACTCCCAGGAAGTGGATTGAAGCCACGGGGGCTATTGGATTTCAATCACGGGCCGGACGTTACGGCGGTGGAACCTATGCCCACAAGGACATCGCCTTTGAATTCGGCTCATGGCTCAGCCCGGAGTTCAAGCTCTACCTCATCAAGGAATTCCAGCGCCTCAAGGACGAAGAAAACAGACGACTCAATCTCGGGTGGAATCTTCAGCGCACCCTTGCCAAGATCAATTACCGCATTCACACGGATGCCATCCGCGAGACGCTCATCCCGCAAGCCATCACCAAGTCGCAGGCATCGCTGGTTTATGCCAACGAGGCGGACTTGCTCAATGTCGCCCTATTTGGCCAGACCGCCAAGCAATGGCGCGATGCCAACCCCGATGCGGAGGGCAACATCCGCGACCACGCACCGTTGGAGCAACTGGTCGTCCTGACGAATCTGGAAAGCCTCAACGCCGTCCTCATCCGCCAGGGTTTGCTCCAGCCAGAGCGCCTGCACAAGCTCAACGAAATCGCCATCTCCCAGATGCGCACCCTGCTCGCCGACAACAACGTGAAACGCCTGAAATAATGCTCGACACCGACACCAAACGCCGCATCGACACCGCCCGTGACATCCTCGTCGGCAAAGTGCCTGATCCAAAATCCCAGGTCGAGCAGATCACCATCGCGCTGATCTACAAGTTCATGGACGACATGGACGCCGAAAGCGAGGAACTTGGCGGCAAGCGCAAGTTCTTCACCGGCGACTACGCCCGCTACGGCTGGGCCAAACTCATGGCGCCCTCGCTCGGCGGCCACGAGATGCTCGGCCTCTACGGCGAAGGCATTGCCAAGATGCCGGAGAATCCCGGCATCCCCGCGCTGTTCCGCGACATCTTCAAAAACGCCTACCTGCCGTACCGCGACCCCGAGACGCTCAAGGCCTTCCTCAAGATCATCGACGAGTTCAGCTACGACCACAGCGAGCGCCTCGGCGACGCCTTCGAGTATCTGCTCAGCGTCCTGGGCAGTCAGGGCGATGCCGGCCAGTTTCGCACCCCGCGCCACATCATCGACTTCATGGTCGAGGTTCTCGCCCCGCAGAAAAACGAGACCATCCTCGACCCCGCTTGCGGCACCGCCGGCTTCCTCATCTCCGCCTACAAGCACATCCTGCGCGCCAACACCTCCCCTCGCCCGCAAGCGGGAGAGGGGCCGGGGGAGAGGGTAATGACAGGCGACCTGCTCACCCCCGACGAAAAAGGCCGCCTCGCCAAAAACTTCAAGGGCTACGACATCTCGCCCGACATGGTGCGCCTCTCGCTGGTGAACCTCTACCTGCACGGCTTCACCGATCCGCACATCTACGAATACGATACGCTCACCTCCGAGGAGCGCTGGAACGACTTCGCCGACGTCATTCTGGCCAACCCGCCCTTCATGTCGCCGAAAGGCGGCATCAAGCCGCACAAGCGCTTTTCCATCCAGGCCAAGCGCAGCGAAGTCCTGTTCGTGGACTACATGGCCGAGCACCTCACGCCCGGCGGACGCGCCGCCATCATCGTCCCCGAGGGCATCATCTTTCAGAGCCAGACCGCCTATAAAGAGCTGCGCAAGATGCTCGTCGAAAACTCCCTCGTCGCCGTCGTCTCGCTGCCGGCGGGTTGCTTCAATCCCTACTCCGGGGTGAAGACCAGCATCCTGATTCTTGACAAATCCCTCGCCCGGCAGAGCGACACCATCGCCTTCTTCAAAGTGGAAAACGACGGCTTCGGCCTCGGCGCCCAGCGCCGCGCCATCGAAAAGAACGACCTCCCGCAGGTACAGGCCGAACTCGCCGCCTACCTCCAAGCCCTGCGCTCCAAAGCGTCCACTGAAACCATCCTCGCCCTCACGTCCACCGCCCAGATCGTGCCGAAAGAAAAGATCGCCGCAAATGGCGACTACAACCTCAGCGGCGAGCGGTATCGGGAGGGCGCTGCCTCGAATCATTCCTTCCCGCTGGTCTTCCTCGGCGAACAGACTCTGTTTCGGGTTGAAAGCGGCGGCACGCCCAAGTCCGACGTTGAAGAGTATTGGAGCGGCGGCATTCCTTGGGCGACGCTTGTTGACCTTCCAGCGACCGACTTCATCTCTGAAATCACCGCGACGAAACGGACGATTTCCGATAAAGGCTTGCGCGAGTCTTCCGCGAAGATGATCCCGGCAAATTCGGTCGTGGTCTCGACCCGCGCAACCATTGGCCGCATAGCGATCAACCGTGTCCCCATCGCTACGAATCAAGGCTTCAAGAACGTCGTGATCGAAGATTCAGCGCGAGCAGTGCCGGAGTTCGTGGCTCTCGCACTCACCAAGCTCGTGCCGACGATGCAAGCGTGGGCAACAGGCGGGACGTTCGCAGAAATCTCCAAGTCGAAGTTCTGCGAACTCCAAATCCCCCTGCCGCCACTGGACGTTCAAAAGGAGATCGTGGCGGAGATCGAGGGCTACCAGAAAGTCATCAACGGCGCCCGCGCCGTCCTCGACCACTACCGCCCCCACATCCCCATTCACCCCGACTGGCCGATGGTGGCCGTAGATGACGTTGTTGAGTTCGTCAGCGGCCTCACGGTCTCTATTCCCGAAGTCGAAGCCGAAGGTGGAACTCCAATTCTTGCAATCAATAACGTCACCGAGGATGGCAAACTCACGCTGGAAGGATTGCGGTGGATCAAGCCACCGAAGAAGACACTCAACTACGTACAGAAGGGCGACCTTCTTTTCAATTGGCGCAACGGAAGCAAGCGTCTGGTGGGGAAGACGGCGATGTTCGACTTGGACGGTCAATACTTGTTCGCCTCTTTCCTTCTTGGAATCCGACCGTACCGTGACCGCGTGGACAGCAACTATCTTTGGCACACGCTCAACATCTACCGACGGGAAGGCCGCTACATGCAATTCATGCGGATGAATGTGAACGGGCTCTTCAATCGGGAAGAGCTTCGGGTTGTCGAAATTCCCCTCCCGCCCCTCGCCACCCAGCAAGCCATCGTCGCCGAGATCGAAGCCGAGCAAGCGCTGGTGGCCGCCAACCGCGAACTGATCGCCCGCTTCGAGCAAAAGATCCAGGGCACCATCGCCCGCGTTTGGGGTGAAGACGAACCGGTTCCCACGGAGGCGTGACGCATGGTTGCAGCATCCGACTTCACAACCGAGCTTGAGGCGAAGGTTGCACAGCAACTCAGGTCGCAGCGCGTCGGCTATCTCCTTGGGGCGGGTTCCTCATATCTCAACGGAAATGGCTATCCGCTCGCGTTCCAACTGTGGAACCTCATCAAGGACTCAATAACCGATGCTGGTAAGCGCGGTGACATTCAGGCCAAACTCGACGGCGGTGCAAATGGGATTGAACATGCCTTGGACCTATTGGATGACGGCGGCGCAACAGATACTCCGTACCGACACTTAGTGACGGACGCGCTGGCTGAGCTGTTCATGGCCAAGACTCCGCCGCTCGATATCCACAGCGAGTTTGTTCGCCGCATAGCGCAACGCGCCGATCCTGGCCTCAAGATATTCAGCCTCAACTATGACCCTCTCATCGAATGGGCAGCGGCACATATTCGGGTACGGGTGGTCGACGGCTACCTCGGGGCGGAGCATTCGTACTTCGACCCCGCAGTATTTGTGGAACGAATTGGGCGCATTCGAGGGTCGTACAAGGCCAAGCAGTTCGATGAGACCGTCAAACCCATTCACCTCCTGAAGCTCCACGGATCACTCGGTTGGTATGAATGCCAGACCAACGGTGTTCGCCGGTGCGGCTTTGGCACGGAGCCGCCGGCAGGGACGAAAAGGCTCATGATTCCACCGCAACGCAGGAAGGCGGCGGACACCATGAACCCTCCGTACTCAGCGCTTTGGTCCGCGTTTCGCGGTTGCTTGGCACACAACGACACGCCGATCAACCGGCTCGTGTGCATTGGGTACGGGTTCGCCGATGAGCACGTGAATGCGGTCATTGAAAATGCGCTTGCCCGAACGGACTTTACTGTGCTGATTCTCACCAAGGAGCTTAGCCCAACCGCATGGGCCCGCTGGAGTTCCAAGACTAACGTGATCGTCGTGACTGAAACCCAGTGCTCTCTCAATGGAAATACAGGGTCGGGACATGCCGACCTTTGGAGCTTCGAACGACTTGCCAAGGAGGTATGACTAATGCCAAACCCCGCAAATACAGTGATCGGATATGTCGTTGACGTTCAGGCGAATGTACTCACGGCCACTCTTATTGAAGACGATCAGGGACGCGCGCCAACAGTCACGATTGGTGATGAGGACCTACTTGTAGGACAGATCGGCTCCTACGTAGCCATCCGGCAGCACGATGTGAACATCATCGCCATTGTTACCCGCATGACGGAACAGGAAGCGCTGGCCGCGCCGACGATTGAGACTCCTGGCGAAGACACCGCAAGATTGCCCTTCGCCAAGCGGATCGCGCGACTAACGCCGATTGGCTCTATTGGTGCCGATGGTCAATTTGACCGTGGGGTCGGTCGATATCCGACAACTGGCGCGGAAGTTCATGCAGTCGGGACCACCGAAATCGCCAAGATGTTCGAGCGCTTTCAGTCGAAAGGTTTTTCCGTCGGGACGGTGGCGACGCATCCATCGCTCAAGGTTTGCCTCGATCCATCCAACCTATTTGGACGGCACTTCGCGATTCTCGGGCAAACTGGATCGGGCAAGTCTTGGACGGTTGCTTCTTTGGTGCAGCGCACAGTCGCTGTCATGCCTCGTGCCCATATCATCATCCTGGACTTGCACGGGGAGTACTGCTGGAAACGGGAGGATGGAACCCGGCATTACGCTTTTGCGGACGCGATTGTTCGACATGTTGACGCCCGCGAATTTGAAATTCCATATTGGCTCATGACCTACGCCGAGCTCTGTGATTTGTTCATTGACAGTACGGATTTCAGCGCCCACAACCAAGTGGCTGCGTTCAGAGATGTTCTTGGTCGCCTGCGAGCCGCCGAGGGCGCGAGCCCGAGTTTGAAATTGCCACGGACAACACTGGACACTCCCGTGTTCTTTGATCTTGCGGCCTTGCGGGCCGAAATCGAGTCCATGAACGGACAAGTAATTGGTAGTTCTGGAAAGCTAATTAACGGCACGCTGACCGGGAAGTTCGACAACTTTCTGATGCGGCTTGATAGCAAGCTAAACGATGTTCGATACGACTTCCTGTTGAAGCCAAAGGTTCGAAAAGACTCGGCGTCCCTTTCGTCGTTGCTTCGGGACTTTGTCGGACTTGGAACGCCAAAGGCCGCCGTTACGGTAATTGATCTTTCATCGGTCCCGTTTGATGTGCGACCCACCGTCGCCGCGCAGATTGGCCGCTTGGCGTTTGAGTTCAACTACTGGAACCCAAAGTATCGCGAGTTCCCCATTCTCCTGATGTGCGAGGAGGCGCATGCCTATATTCCTCGCGCGAGCGAAAGCCAGTTCGCGGGCGCGCGGAAGTCGATGGAGCGCATCGCGAAGGAGGGCCGCAAGTACGGCGTTGGCTTGGCGGTGGTCAGCCAGCGGCCCCACGAAGTCTCCGAAACGGTCCTTGCACAATGCGGAACGTTCATCTGTCTTCGGATCACGAATCCCAATGATCAAGCCTACGTCCGTAGCCTCGTTCCTGAGAGCGAGGGTGATTTGGTCAGTGTCCTTGCCGGCTTGGGGCGTGGTGAGGCATTGATCCTCGGAGAGGCTATCCCACTTCCGACGCGGCTTCAGTTCGACAAACCGAACCCATCGCCGAACAGTGATGACGTTGATTTCTACGCAAAGTGGATTGACGGCCCAACAGACCTGGACGTGGACGCGATAGTGAAGCGGTGGCGTAGCCAAGAGCGATGAACCGACCATGGAAGAAGCCGCCGAACTCGCCGATTACCTGCCGCTCTCCTTCAAGACCCCGAAGGAGCAGGAATACATCGAGTTCCTGTGGGACGCCTTCGAGACCAACTACACGCACGGCAAATACCAGTTCGCCTTCCTCGCCTATCACATGCTCACGATGAGCTTCGTCTATTTCAACATCTGGCAGATCAAGCAGTACCGCAGGCAAGACTTCGGAAAGGCAATTATCGGTTTCAGTGGCCGCGACATGGAAGGCCTGGTTCACAAGGACGACGATGACGACGTGAAGCGATGGAGTGTCTCGCCTTTCCTGTTTAGCAAAGTTCAAGAGCGGAGCATCGTCCGCATCCTTGCGCTGATCGGATGCGACAAATCAAAGATCGGTTGCTACGCCAAGTTGGTAGATGACCGCAACGATTCCGCCCACTCGAACGAAAACATCTTCTACAACGAGCAGAGCGCCCTCGATCTCAAGATTACCGAGGTCCTGCGCGTGGTGGCCGAGATTCAGACCCACTCGAAACCGGTCATCGAGCATTGCTACCGCGAGTTCCTGCTGCAGAACCACGACTCCGAGGAACGCGAGTATCCCGATGCCGCCGACCAGATCCGCGAAGTGCTGATTCACAGCAACTACCTCTCGCAGAAGGACATCGAGATTTGCCTGAGCTTTGATATTGAGTTGCTGGCCGCTGAATCAGGGATCGAAGGTATGCGGGAGCTACATGCGGCGCTTGTTGAGACTTACAAGTTGGAAGAGGCAAACAGCGCGCCATAAATCCACGTTGAATTTCCGCTTCAGAGAAATATGTCCGGCCAAAAGTTCTTCGAACATGCGTTGCTCTACCAATGTGCAGAAAATCGCCCGCCCAATGTCTTCCTGCCACTTGGCGCGTATTTCGAATGACCCGCTGCCCATCGCTTTGGTGTAAGGCAACCCGAGGTTTGCGCCGCGCTCCACCATGCGCAGAGCGATGCGCGTGAAGCTGGCATTGATTTCCGCAGGCAACGTCAGCACAACCTGCTGTACGTCGATGGCGGATAATGCCTGCGTGAATCAGGCGCGCCAAACGCGATGCAGCAGGTTCATGCAGGGTTCAGGAATTCGAATTCCCCCACAAGCATATGGTGATCCGAGGATAGGGTGGGTTGTACTGCGTGTCTGACCGGCTTCAGGTGCCGGTTGTAGAAGATATGGTCGAGCACATAAGGGCGGCGACGCCATGTGATTTTTTCAGATTGTATGGTCTGGTAGCCTGCTTCGGCAAACTGCCGGATCAGCGAGTCATGCTTGCTGACATTGAAATCCCCGCCGAGCAATGCGGGGCCATTCGCGTGGAGCAATTGTTCGACAACGAGCTGGCGCTGTTCGATATGTTGCTCGCTTGACGAGTTGAGCATGAAATACGCCAGGAGGTGGGTATTAAAAAGCTGGAGCTCGCGACCGCCAAGCGTTGTTTTAGCGCCGATGAGCAGGCGGTCGGTGGGCGTTTTTTTCTCGCCCATGAATTCGAATTCGATGGGCTGCGATGGCAGGTCGCAGCGGAAAGTGTCGCGCAACGGCGTTTTTGAAAAGATGGCCAGTCCGATGCCGAAAGGCAATTCGCGCGGGTCGGCTTGCGGATAGGAGAAATAACTGTCATAGCCTTCGAGCGCCGCCTTCAGGCGGGTGTAATTGGGCGGCGGGGCCTGTTGCATACCGCCTGGCTGGGCGTGCTCTACTTCTTGCAGCAGCACGACATCGGCGTCGTGGTTGAGAATTTCCGCAATGGTCAGATCGAGGTCGATGGGTGCTCGGTCTGGATAGGCATCATCCCAGCCTTGACCGAATTGCATATTGAATTGAAGGATTTTGAACGTACTCATGGGGGGGCACGGCATTATCAGGTGGCCGCATAATAACGCGGCAACGGTAAAATTAAAACCCACGGAAATAGGTTTTATACGTTCATTTCTGTCCGGTTCAGGCGCGGATCAAAGGCATCGCGTACCGCGTCGGCGAACAGGTTGGCCGCCAGCACCAGCACCAGCATGAAGCCGAATGCCGCCGTCAACGCCCACCACACCATCGGCTCGCGCCCCATTTCCAGGCGCGCCGCATTGATCATGGTGCCGAAGCTGATCATCGATGGGTCGACGCCGACGCCGACGTAGGACAGCACCGCCTCGGCCAGCACCAGTGCGCTGAAATCCAGCACCAGTGCGATCAGCACGATGTGCATCACGTTCGGCATGATGTGGCGCGTCAGGATGCGAAACGACGACACGCCGAACGATTGCGCCGCCTGGATGTATTCCATCTCGCGCAGCTTGAGCGTTTCGCCGCGCAGCAGGCGGCATAGCCCGGTCCAGCTGGTGACGCCGAGAATCAGGCACAGGAACACCAGGCGCAAATCGGCGCGCGCGGCGGAGTTGTCGAACCAGTGCGGGTGCGTGTCGATGGTGACCTGCATCATCAGCACCGCCGCCGCGATCAGCAGCACGCTGGGAATGGAGCTCAGCACGGTGTAGAGATACTGGATGACATCATCCACCCAGCCGCGGAAATAGCCAGCCGCAACGCCGAGGAACAACGCCAGCGGCAGCATCACCAGGGTTGTTACCGTGCCGATGATCAGCCCGGTGCGTATGCTCTTCAACGAGAGATAAAGCACATCCTGCCCGACTTTGTCGGTGCCGAGCACGTGATAGGCGGCGGCGAGATGAGCAGTTGCACCGATCAGGGCGGCGAGAATCAGCGTGGTAATCAGCATGGAGCGCAGGGGCAGACCCTGTTGCGTCAGCCATTGCCTGCAGGTCAACGTAATCAGCAATCCCGCCAATAATCCGCCCATCGCACCCAGCAGGGAGCGCTTTAACACATCGCCATTGCGCTGGGATGCGTCAACCAGATGCGCGCCGCCGTAGCGCAGGCGCGGGTAGTCGCGCAGCACGTTGCCCTGCGTGTCGGTCGTGCTTTCTTTGGCATACAGCGTCAGCGCGAAAGGTGCGGAATAGGTCTTCTCGGTCTGGGTGCGCAACGGTTCGACCAGCTTGTCGAACACGCTCAGCACCTCCGGCGAATACACCGTCTCGCCGCCATTTTTTTCCGCTAACGCCACACGGTAGTGCAGCGTATCCAGCAGCCCCACCAGCAGGAACAGCGACAGCACCAGCAGCGACACCATCGCGGTGGCGCTCTGCGCGACGCGCCGCCACGGCAGCAGCAGATGTTCGCGCTGGCGGATATACCAGGCCGTCGCGCTGCCTGCCGCCAGCAGCAGGAATACCAGTGCGTCGCTCCACAGGATGATCGGCATAAAATTCATGACAATCGCACCCGTGGATCAACCATCGTGTAAGAAATATCCGTCAATATCAGCCCGGCGATATATAGCGCAGAACCGAGGAACACCATCGCGCGCACTACGCTGAAATCCTGCGCGTTGATCGCATCGATGGTGTAGCTGCCCAGGCCGGGGATGCCGAAGAACGACTCGGTGAGCAGGCTGCCCATAAACAGCAGCGGAATCACCACCACCACACCGGTCAGGATAGGGATCATGGCGTTTTTCAGCACGTGGGTGAACAGCACGCGCAGCTCGGACAGCCCCTTGGCGCGCGCGGTGCGTACATAATCCTTGCCGATCTCTTCGAGAAAGATGGTGCGGTACCAGCGGCTGCTGGAGCCGATGCCGCTGACCACGCCGATGAGGATCGGCAGCGCCACGAACTTGAAGCCGCCCATGCCGCCGTCGTAGCCGGAGCCACCATAGCCAGAAATGGGCACCAAGTGCCACAGCTTGCTCACTACAAACTGCCCACCAATGATGTAAAACAGGCCGGACACCGACATTAGCAGCACGCACAGCGCCACGCCGGCGAGGTCCAGCGCGGTGGCGCGGAACAGCGTCATCAGCAGCGCGAAGCTGACATAGATGACGAGGCCGACCAGGAAGGTCGGCAGCGCGATGGCGAGGCTCGGTCCCATGCGCGTGGCAATCTCCCGCCCGATGCTGCGCCCGTCATCCGAATAGCCGAAGTCGAAAACGAACATGCTGGCGGACTTCTGCCAGAAGATCGTGTCGGTGAGTTTGCCCGTGCCGCTCGCCGCGCCATTGACCAGCAACGGCTTGTCGTAGCCGCGCTGCTGCTTCCACTTCTCGATGGCTTCCGGCGTGACGCGCTTGATGCCGAGCTGCATGCGCGCCATGTCGTCCGGCGTGTTCACCACGAAAAACAGCGTGAAGGTGAGCAGGTTCACCCCGATCAGGATCGGCAAGGCATACAGGATGCGGCGCAGCAGGTAGGCAAGCATCGGGTTTATATCGGCGGATGGATAACGGTTGCGCGAATTATAGGGCAATATTCAAACGCAACCGGTTTTCGTGCATGTGCCACAAAGCAGTAAAACGAAAAAGCGCTATAAACAAAAAAGCCCGGCGCTTGCGCGCCAGGCTTTAAAATGTTGCAACAAAAAACCGCTGCTTAGGCGGCTTGGATGTTGGAGGCTTGTTTGCCTTTAGGTCCTTGTACCACTTCAAAGCTGACCTTCTGGCCTTCTTTGAGTGATTTGAATCCGCTCATGTTGATCGCGGAAAAGTGTGCGAACAAATCTTCGCTGCCATCATCGGGAGTGATAAAACCAAAACCCTTTGCGTCATTGAACCATTTTACTGTACCAGTTGCCATGTGTTTACTTCCTTGCTAAAAAAACGGGGAAGCCCCCGCGAGACTGTTTGAATCATAAGATCGCACACGGCGAAACCAGTACTGCAGATACTCTGAATCAAACACCAGCGCGCTTTTTACTCTTATTTAGTTGATATCGTCAAGTGGGTTTATAAAATATTTTTTCGATTAGACTTGAAAAAGTATCGTTAATCATCAACTATGCAGCCTGTAGAGGGTGTCAGAATGATCGCTGGGGACTATGGCAAATAAACAACAAAGCAGCTCGGTACTTGCGCCGGAGCGCGCCAAAACAAAGCCGCCTCGCATGTACAAGGTGGTTTTGTTCAATGACGATTACACCACGATGGATTTTGTGGTTGAAGTGTTGCAGCGGTTTTTTTCAATGAGCCGTGAACGCGCGTTGCAAACCATGCTCAAAGTGCATAATGAAGGCTCGGCAGTATGCGGAGTTTATTCGCTGGATGTCGCAGAAACCAAGGTCGCCCAAGTAACGGTATTTGCAAAACAACACGGGCATCCGCTACGATGCGCCATGGAGGGAAATTAAAATGATTGCGCAGGAACTGGAAGTCAGTTTGCACATGGCCTTTGTCGATGCCCGGCAGAAACGCCACGAACTTATCACGGTCGAGCATCTGCTGCTCGCCATGCTGGACAATGCTTCCGCCGCGCAGGTATTGCGCTCTTGCGGTGTGGATATCAATGAGCTGCGCCAGGTTGTCGCTTCGTTTGTTGATAAACATACGCCGACGGTCACGGGTGACGACGATGTGGATACGCAACCCACCGTCGGCTTCCAGCGCGTCATTCAGCGCGCCATACTGCACGTGCAATCCACCCAGAAGAAAGAGGTGTCCGGCGCGAACATTCTCGCCGCGCTGTTCGGTGAAAAGGATTCGCATGCGGTGCACTTCCTCACGGAGCGCGGTGTCAGTCGCCTCGATGTGGTGAATTACATCGTACATGGCGTCGCCAAAAACGAAGCCGCCAGCACCGCGCAGCCGCATGCCGAGAACGAAACCGAGCAGCCCAGCGGCGATGAGGGTGTGCTGAAAAATTACACGCTGGATCTCAACGCGCAGGCGCTGGCCGGCAAGATCGATCCGCTCATCGGGCGCGATATCGAATTGGAGCGCGTGATCCAGACGCTGTGCCGCCGCCGCAAAAACAACCCACTGCTGGTGGGCGAGGCCGGCGTCGGCAAGACGGCGATCGCCGAAGGACTGGCGCGGCGCATCGTCGAGGATGACGTGCCGGAAATTCTCAAGGGCGCGCGCGTTTTCTCGCTGGACATGGGTTCGCTGCTGGCGGGCACCAAGTATCGCGGCGATTTCGAGCAGCGCCTCAAGGCGGTTCTCAAGGAGTTGGGCAATACGCCCAACGCGATCATGTTTATTGACGAAATCCATACCATGATCGGTGCAGGCGCGGCTTCCGGCGGCACGATGGATGCTTCCAATCTGCTCAAACCGGTGTTGTCGAACGGGCAATTGAAGTGCATCGGCGCAACCACCTATCAGGAATACCGTGGCGTGTTTGAGAAGGACCACGCGCTGTCGCGCCGCTTCCAGAAAATCGATGTGCCGGAGCCATCCGTCGAGCAAACCATCGAGATACTCAAGGGTTTGAAGTCGCGTTTCGAGGAGCATCACAGCGTAAAATTCAGCGCGGCGGCGATCACCAGCGCGGCGGAGCTTTCCGCGCGCTTCATCAACGACCGCCACCTGCCGGACAAGGCCATCGACGTGCTCGACGAGGCGGGCGCGGCGCAGCGCATCCTGCCGAAATCGAAGCAGAAGAAAACCATCGGCAAGCACGAGATCGAGGAGATCATATCCAAAATTGCGCGCATCCCGGCGCGCACCGTGTCGCACGATGACCGCAACGCGCTGAAGAACCTCGACCGCGATTTGAAGGCCGTGGTGTTCGGCCAGAACAAGGCGATCGACGCACTCGCTACCGCCATCAAGATGTCGCGCAGCGGCCTCGGCAACCCGCAAAAACCCATCGGCAGCTTCCTGTTTTCCGGTCCGACCGGCGTCGGCAAGACCGAAGTGGCGCGGCAACTCGCCTACGCGATGGGCATGCCGCTGCACCGCTTCGACATGTCCGAATATATGGAACGCCATGCCGTGTCGCGTCTGATTGGCGCACCGCCCGGCTATGTCGGTTTTGACCAGGGCGGCCTGCTCACCGAAGCGATCAGCAAGCAGCCGCATTGCGTGCTGTTGCTGGACGAAATCGAGAAGGCGCACCCAGATGTCTTCAACATCCTGTTGCAGGTGATGGATCACGGCACACTCACCGACAACAACGGGCGCAAAGCGGATTTTCGCAACGTGGTGGTCGTCATGACCACCAATGCGGGCGCGGAGGCATTGAACAAGATCCAGATCGGTTTCACCAAGACCGCCTCTACTGGCGACGAAATGATCGACATCAAACGCATGTTCACCCCGGAATTCCGCAACCGCCTGGATGCCATCGTCTCCTTCGCGCCGCTGGACAAGGAAGTCATCCTGCGCGTGGTGGACAAGTTCCTGATGCAGCTCGAAGAGCAACTGCACGAGAAGAAAGTTGACGCCGTCTTCACCGACGCGCTCAAGGATTACCTCGCAGAGCATGGCTTCGACCCGCAGATGGGCGCGCGCCCGATGGCACGTTTGATTCAGGACACCATCCGCTCCGCGCTGGCCGACGAACTGCTGTTCGGCAGGCTGGCCAACGGCGGCAAGGTCATCGTGGACGTGAAGGACGGCAAGGTGGTGCTGGAGTTTGCGGAAGAGGCTGTAGCGGTATAACAACAGCAAACGTAGGGCGGATAAGCGCAGCGTTAACCAATGACTAGGTTGACGTAGTTTGTCAACCTAGTCAGATGGCTATGCAAAGCTATCCGCCGCATGGGCTTTCGGCTATCGTTAGCATCCGGCGGAAGGCGCTGCGCTTTTCCGCCCTACCAAACCACAATCACGAATGGCCTCCCCAAATTATTATCGCGGCCGCTTCGCCCCCTCACCGACTGGCCCCCTGCATTTCGGTTCCCTCGCCGCCGCGATCGGCAGCTATCTCGACGCAAGACATCACAACGGCACCTGGCTGGTGCGCATGGAGGATATCGATACGCCGCGCTGTGTGCCGGGCGCGGCAGACGGCATCCTGCGCACGCTCGAAGCCTTTGGCCTGCACTGGGACGGGGAAATCATCTACCAGAGCCAGCGCACCGGCGCTTACGAGGAAGCATTGCAGCGTTTGCATGAAATTTGCGCGGCATACCCCTGCGCCTGCACGCGCAAGGAAATTTCTGATTCGGCCTTGCATGGCATCGAAGGGCCGGTGTATCCCGGCACTTGCCGCAACGGTGTCCCAGCCGGACGCGAGGGCAGGGCATGGCGGGTGCGCACTGGCGCTCCGTTCCTTTCTCCTTGCATGGGGAAGGTCAGGATGGGGGTTGGGCAGTGGGTTAATGAAGCTTCTACCCCCTCCCTAACCCTCCCCCTGCAAGGGGGAGGGAATATTGAATTCGACGATGTCCTGCAAGGCCACCTCATTCAGCACCTCGAAACCGAGATCGGCGATTTCGTGGTGAAGCGCGCCGACGGACTGTTCGCCTACCAGCTTGCGGTGGTGGTGGATGACGTGTTCCAGGGCATCACGCATGTGGTGCGCGGCGCCGACCTGCTGCATTCCACGCCGCGCCAGATTTACCTGCAACGCCTGCTCGGGCTTGCCACTCTGGCTTACATGCATCTGCCCATCGCGGTGAACGCGCATGGCGAGAAGCTCAGCAAGCAGACGCTTGCGCCTGCCATAGTGACCGATGATGTGGTCGTGACGTTGGTTGCCGTGCTGGAATTTTTGCGCCAGCAACCGCCCGCCGAATTGCGGCAGGGGAGGGTGGAGGAGGTGTTGGGGTGGGCGGTGGAGAATTGGCATCCGGAGAGGATGAAGGGGTGCAGGCAGTTGCCTGCGCCAATATAAACAGTGCAAGGGCGGATGAGCGCAGCGTTAGCCAATGCTTAGCGAGCGTTGTTTGATCGCTTAGTCAGATGGCTATGCAAAGCTATCTGCCAGATGAGATTTCTTCATCCTCAAAGCAACCAAAGTCAAAACCGTCGGGGGTAGCCCGACAGCTAGTTACTTTCTTTTGCGTCGCCCAAAGAAAGTAACCCAAGCAAAGGCGACCCCGGTTTGCCGCCCCTGCGGGGTTCCCTCGATAGTTCGCAAACAAGCGGGGCTGCGGAACTCGCGCTGCGCGCTCAGACAGTCCTCGCCTAAACCTCCGCTTGTTTGCAAACTATCGAGGCGGCGCTCAGGGGGATAACAATCCAAAACGGTCAATAGTTGCCGGGCAATTGCCCGACAACTATTGAGTGGTATTTTTCTAAGACTGGTAGGGTGGGCAACTCGTTGCCCACCCTACAAAACCGGCACTCCGCTTTTCCATCCCCTGTGTGCCGCCGAGTCGCGTAGGCTGGTCAGGTGATGTCGGCGAGGGCTGTCTGAGCGCGCAGCGCGAGTTCCGCAGCCGCCTGGCCGGCCGAGCAACGCAGGGAACCGCGAAGCGGCGGAAAACCGGGGGCGACTTCTTTTGGCACCTGCGAGCATCATGATAGGATACCCGTCATCTTTGGAATCAATGGGGCAAAAACGATGTGCCAGCTTATACTGCAAACCGTTTTGGCAGACACGGCGTTATTGCCGTCTATCACACGTTTGGCATCTCAAGGAGCGTTCCATGGAACCTCGTATTAGTTTGATCACGCTTGGGGTCTCCGACCTTGAGAGAGCCACACGGTTCTACCAAGAATGCCTTGGCCTTCCACGGATTGAAACGCCTCCATCGGTCACGTTCTTTGAGCTTGGGAAGACATGGCTCGCTCTCTGGTCTTGGGAGAGCTTGGCTGCTGATGCGGGGCTACCACACCAAGGTTCCGGGTTTCGCGGTTTTGCGCTTTCCCATAACGTGCGTTCCACGGCAGAGGTAGATGCACTACTTGAGCGTGTCGCTGGCTACGGCGCCACAGTTACGAAGAAGGGCCAACCCACTGACTGGGGCGGCTACTCCGGGTACTTCACTGACCCAGACGGTTTCCTTTGGGAAGTTGCTTACAACCCAAGCTTCCCACATGTGTAGCAGATGCCCAACCCATCATTCCACCGGACCTGCGCGAAAAGCCGCGCAGGCCGGTGAATTCAAACGTTGAGGCTGTAGAAAAACTCAAAATGCAAAATTCGCGCATTTATAAATCAACAAGTTGCGACACGATTTTTTGCAAAAATCGGGTTTTTCTACAGCCTCGTTAAGCTAACCCCCTCACCACTCCCGCAATCCTCTCCACCCACTCCTTCACCAACACCCCATCCTCCCCCTCCACCATCACCCGCAACAACGGCTCGGTGCCAGACGACCGCAGCAGCACGCGCCCCTTGCCGTCTAACGCAGCCTCGGCTTCTGCCACCGCGTCCTTGACCGCCTGAAGCTCCAGCAGGCTGGACGCCTTGCCGGTCACCTTCACGTTGACCAGCACCTGCGGATACATATGCAGGTCGGCGGCGGCTTCGGCGAGGCTCTGGTTGTTGCCACGCAGCGCGTGCAGCACTTGCAACGCCGAGATGATGCCGTCGCCGGTGCTGTGCTTGTCGAGGCAGATGATGTGGCCGGAATTTTCGCCGCCGAGCTGCCAGTTGTTCTGTTGCAGCAATTCCATCACGTAGCGGTCGCCGACTTTGGCGCGCAGGAACGGGATGCCGAGTTTCTGCATCGCGTGCTCGAACGCGAGGTTGGTCATCAGCGTGCCGATCACGCCGCCGTGCAGTTTGCCTTGCGCATGGCGGTGTCTGGCGATGATGTACAGCAACTGGTCGCCGTCATACAGCTTGCCTGCCGCATCCACCATGATGAGCCGGTCGGCGTCGCCGTCCAGCGCGATGCCGAGGTCGGCCTGGTGTTCGACTACCGCCTTTTGCAGGTTGGCGGGCTTGGTTGCGCCGTAGCCGTCGTTGATGTTTTTGCCGTCCGGCTCGGCGCCGATGGCGACGACTTCCGCGCCGAGTTCGTGGAACACGTGGCGCGCGATGTGGTAGGCCGCGCCGTGCGCGCTGTCCACGACGATCTTCAGGCCGCGCAAATTCATCTCGCAAGGGAAAGTGCTCTTGCAGAATTCGATGTAGCGCCCGACCGCGTCGTCGATGCGTTTGGCCTTGCCCAGTTTATCCGAGGCGTTGGTCTGCATCGGGTTGTCCAGTTCGGTTTCGATGGCGCGTTCGGTTTCGTCGGGCAGCTTGGCGCCGTTGCCGGAGAAGAACTTGATGCCGTTGTCCTCGAACGGGTTGTGCGAGGCGGAGATCACGATGCCGGCCTGCAGGCGTAGCGCGCGCGTCAGGTAGGCGACCGCCGGGGTCGGCACCGGCCCGGCCAGATACACGTCGATACCCGCCGCGATCAAACCGGCTTCCAGAGCCGATTCCAGCATGTAGCCGGAGATGCGCGTGTCCTTGCCGATCAGCACGCCGGAACGTTCGCCGCGCATATCGCCGGTGCCAGCCAGCACCTTGCCTGCCGCATAGCCCAGATGCATCACGAATTGCGGCGTGATGGGGTGTTCACCCACCTTGCCGCGCACCCCGTCGGTGCCGAAATATTTTCTGCTCATGTTAATTGCCCAGTTTATTCCTGTAACGTAGGGGCGCGATTTATCGCGCCCTGAACTCTGATCTAACGTGGCTACTCAGGTGCAGCCGCTTTTCTCCTTCCCCCTTGCAGGAGGCAGGGATGGGGGTAGAAAGGTGGGGTATAAAGGCACTTTTCGATGATTCCACCCTCCCACCCCCATCCTAACCTTCCCCCTTCCAGGGGGAAGGGACTAGACTTGTGATTTTTTCGAGCATACTGCTTACGATCCAACGTAAAAATCGGTCGCGATGAATCGCACCCCTACGACAGATACGCTCCATTTACCGCATTCCAAACTTTCAGCGCATCCACCGTCTCGCGCACATCATGCACGCGCACGATGGATGCGCCGCGCTGCACCGCGATCAGCGCCGCCGCCACGCTGGCGGATATGCGGTGATTGACATCCTGCCCGGTAAGCGCGCCGAGCATCGACTTGCGCGACAGTCCCGCCAACACTGGCGCGCCCAGCCCGGCCAGTTGATCCAGCCCGCGCAGCAAGGTGAGATTATGCGCCAGCGTTTTGCCAAAACCAAACCCCGGGTCAATCACAATGCGCGCGCGCCCGATTCCGGCGATTTCTGCTGCGGCGATGCGCACGCGCAGGAATTCGCCCACCTCGGCGATGACATTCTCGTACTGAGGTTGCTGCTGCATGGTCTGCGGATTGCCCTGCTTGTGCATTAGGCACACCGCGACATTGTTGGCGGCGACAACGTTCATCGCGGCAGCATCCTGCAAGGCGTTGATGTCGTTGACTATTTGCGCACCGGCGGCAATCGCCGCCTGCATCACTTCAGGCTTGCAGGTGTCGATCGAAACAGGCACCGGCGCGGCGCGCAAGCATTCGATGATGGGCAGCACACGATCCAGCTCTTCCTGCACGCCGACCGGCTGCGCGCCGGGGCGAGTGGATTCGCCGCCGATGTCGATGATGTCCGCGCCCTCGGCGATCAGCCGTTGCGCATGGGCAATCGCGGTGTCGTGCTGCCAATGCTGTCCGCCGTCCGAGAACGAATCGGGCGTGACATTGACGATGCCCATTACCAATGGGCGGGAGAGATCAAGCCGGAAATTGCCGCAGTGGAGCAACATCTGAGAAGGGGTAAGAGAGAAGGGGGAAGGGTGCGCGCTTTGCGCGCCAAGGGTTCTCACCCTTCTCCCTTCCCCTTAACCCTTCCCTGTATTTAGGTTTCCTGCGCAGGTTGCGTAGGCGTTGTAGCAGGCGCGGTCGGTGCGGCATCCTGCGGCGGTTGCGGTGCCTGGGTGGGCGGAGTGGGTTTGGGCGGGCGCGGCGGTTTGCCGGTCATGATGTCGTCGATCTGGTCCGCGTCGAGGGTCTCCCATTCCAGCAGGGCCTTGGCCATGGTCTCGATCTTGTCGCGATTCTCTTCGATCAGGCGGCGCGCCAGGCCATATTGTTGGTCGATGATGCGGCGTATTTCGGCATCCACCTGCTGCATGGTCGCCTCGGAAATGTTCTTGTGCGTGGTCACCGAGCGGCCGAGGAACACTTCACCCTCGTTTTCGGCATACACCATTGTTCCCATCGCTTCGGACATGCCCCATTGGGTGACCATGCTCCGCGCCATAGCAGTGGCGCGTTCAAAATCGTTGGAGGCACCGGTGGTCATCTGGTGCATGAAAATTTCCTCGGCGATGCGACCGCCGAACAGCACCGCGATGGTGGACAGGATGCGTTCCTTGTCCATGCTGTAGCGGTCTTCGGCAGGCAATTGCATGGTCAGGCCCAGCGCGCGCCCGCGCGGGATGATGGTGACCTTGTGTACCGGGTCGGTCTTGGGCATCAGCCTCGCGACCACCGCATGGCCGGACTCGTGATAGGCGGTGTTCTTGCGCTCTTCCTCGGGCATGATCATCGAGCGGCGTTCCGCACCCATCATGATCTTGTCCTTGGCGGATTCGAAATCGTCCATTTCGACAAAGCGCTTGCCGCGCCGTGCCGCAAACAAGGCTGCCTCATTCACCAGATTGGCGAGGTCGGCGCCGGACATGCCCGGCGTACCGCGCGCCAGAATGTCGGCCTTGACGTCCTGGGCGACCGGCACCTTGCGCATATGTACCATCAGGATTTGCTCGCGGCCACGAATATCCGGCAGCGGCACCACCACCTGGCGGTCGAAACGTCCTGGGCGCAGCAGCGCCGGGTCGAGCACGTCGGGGCGGTTGGTCGCGGCGATCACGATCACGCCGGAAGCGCCCTCGAAGCCGTCCATTTCCACCAGCAGCGCGTTCAGGGTCTGTTCGCGTTCGTCGTTGCCGCCGCCGAGACCTGCGCCGCGCTGGCGACCTACCGCGTCAATTTCATCGATGAACACGATGCACGGAGAATGTTTCTTGGCCTGTTCGAACATGTCACGCACGCGCGCCGCGCCGACGCCGACAAACATTTCCACAAAGTCGGAACCGGAGATCGAGAAGAACGGCACCTTGGCTTCACCGGCAATTGCTTTTGCCAGCAAGGTTTTGCCGGTGCCGGGACTGCCCACCAGCAGCACGCCGCGCGGGATGCGTCCGCCGAGGTTCTGGAATTTGGATGGATCGCGCAGGAAGTCAACCAACTCTGAGACCTCCTCCTTGGCTTCGTCGCAGCCCGCCACGTCGGCGAAGGTGAAACGCTCCTTGTTTTCGTCCAGCATGCGCGCGCGCGATTTGCCAAACGAGAACGCGCCGCCCTTGCCGCCGCCCTGCATCTGGCGCATGAAAAATATCCACACGCCGATCAGCAAGATCATCGGAAACCATGAAACAAAGATATTCATCAGCAGGGATTGCTCTTCTTCCGGCTTGGCCTCAATCTTCACGCCGTTTTTGAGCAGGTCGGAAACCATCCACAAATCGGTCGGCGCATAGCTGGTGATGCGTCCGCCATCGGCGGTGGTCGCCTTCAGGGTGCGGCCCTCGATGGTCACCTTGGTGATATGCCCCTGCTTCACTTCTTCGAGAAATTGCGAATAGTCGAGCTGCGTCTGCTGGGATGGCTGCGGGCGGCTGTTGAATTGGTTGAAAACGGTCATCAGCACCAGTGCGACAACCAGCCAAATCGCAATACTTTTAAACATGTTATTCAAAATAGCTCCTCAAATACGGCAACACTGCAATTAAAGTGCCGAGCATTAGACTATGTATTGCCCGATTACTCAAGTTTTCCGGTGGCCAACAGATACAACTCGCTGCTCCGGTCGCGCGAGGCTTTGGGTTTGCGCGTGGCGACTTTGGCGAAATGGCTGCGCATCAGCTTGTAAAAATCCTCGAAACCTTCGCCCTGGAATACTTTGACGAGGAAACTGCCACTCGGCTTCAGGTGTTCGAGCGCGAATTCCATCGCCAGTTCCGCAAGATGCATGGCGCGCGCCTGATCGGCCGAGGCGATGCCGCAGATATTGGGGGACATGTCGGAAAGTACCAGATCGGTCGGTCGGCCTTGCAGCAGGTCTTCCAGTTGCTTCAGCACGTTATCGTCGCGAAAATCGCCCTGGATGAACTCCACCCCGGCCAGCGGATCAAGCGACAGCAGATCCAGCGCGATCACCTTTCCGTTGCGCCCCACCTTGCTTGCCGCCACCTGTGACCAGCCGCCCGGGGTCGCGCCCAGATCCACTACCACCGCGCCGGGTTTGAGCAGGCGATCTTTGGCGTCGATCTCAAGCAGCTTGTAGGAGGCGCGCGAGCGGTAGCCTTCCTTTTGTGCGAGCTGCACAAAAGGGTCGTTGACATGCTCACGCATCCATTGTTTGCTGGTTTTGGAAGGCTTCATCGTTTAGAATTCGTACCTTATTCAAAGAAGGCCATTATGTTATCCCTTACCGTATCCGAACGCCTTGCCCTGAAAGGCCGCGCCCACGCCTTGAGCCCAACCGTGATGATAGGCAATGCCGGTCTGACCGAAGCCGTATTGAAGGAGATCGCGGCGAGCCTGAAAATCCATGAACTCATCAAAATTCGGGTCATGGCGGAACGGCCGCAACGCGAAGCCATTCTCGCAGAAATCTGCACCCAACTGGATGCCGCGCCGGTGCAGCATATTGGCAAGATTCTAGTGGTCTATCAGCCCAACCCGGAGGCGCATCAGATCGAGATCAAGAAAATGCCGCGCCACAAAGGGAAAAAGCCGCTGACCAAGAAGCAATTGGGCAGCCGCAATGGGTAATTTTACCATCCAAAACCGCATGCAAAATAATCGAAGCTGGTTAACCAGCGACGGTGCGAGTTTTGCGATGAAACAGGGTTGCTTTCTCTGCACCACCTTTCAGGGCTAACAGCACGCCTTGATTATCCTGTCAGCATGGCTGACCCAGCACTTGGGGAATTGGTATGACACTTTCTCGGCATAGTGAACAAAACCGCTTCTTGAAATACTTTTCCTATCTTGCGGTTCTGCTATTGCTGGCAGCGGCGGCCTGGTATTTCACCCGCCCCGAACCGGTTCGCGTGCAGTTGGTCAAGGTCGAGCGCGGCACGGTCGAGGCGACGGTAAGCAATACTCGCGCGGGAACGGTCAAGGCGTGCCGCCGCGCCAAGCTGGCGCCGCCGGCAGGCGGGCAGATCGCGCAGTTGCTGGTGAAAAAGGGCGAGCGGGTCAAGGCTGGCCAGATATTGCTGGAGCTGTGGAACGACGACTTGCAGGCGCAGGCGCGCCTGACCGAGCAGCAACTTGCCACCACGACCACGCGGATCGACGAGGTCTGCACCGTTGCCGAGCAGAGCGGCAAAGCGGCAATACGGGCGCGGCAATTGCGCGAACGCGGCTTCATTTCGCCGGAAGGGTTGGAGCGCGCCGAGGCCGACGCGAAAGCCAAGCAGGCTTCCTGCAAGGCGGCGCGCAGCGAGATCGAGCAGGGACGTTCGCGCATTGCCGTGGCGCAAGCCGGTTTGCGGCGCATGGTGTTGCGCGCGCCGTTTGACGGCGTTGTCGCCGACATCAGCGGCGAGCTGGGCGAATACGCCACGCCTTCGCCGCCCGGTATCCCGACCCCGCCCGCCATCGACCTGATCGACGACAGCTGCATGTTCATCAGCGCGCCGATCGACGAGGTGGATGCGGCCAATATCAAGGCGGGGCAGGTGAGCAATATCGTGCTGGACGCGATCAAGGGCAAGTCGTTCGCGGGCAAGGTCAAGCGCGTCGCGCCGTATGTGCTGGAGCTGGAGAAGCAGGCGCGCACCGTCGAGGTGGAGGTGGAGTTCGTCGCGCCGCCCACGTCGGAAAATCTGCTGATCGGCTACAGCGCCGATGTCGAAATCGTGCACGCTTCCCATGGGAACGTGCTGCGTATTCCCACGCAGACCTTGCTGGAAGGCAATCGCGTGCTGCTATACAGAGCATCCGATGGCGTGCTGGAAGAGCGTGTCGTGGTGGTCGGCCTGACCAACTGGGAGTACTCCGAGATTACTTCCGGGTTGAGCGAAGGCGACCGTATCGTGACATCGCTCGATCTGGCCGAGGTCAAGGCCGGTGTGCGCGTGCAGCCGGAAGAAAAGAAGTGAAGCGTGAACGGTGATGCTGTGAAAGGTGATGCTGTGAAAAGTGGAACGTCAAAACCAACCCCCCTCAATCCCCCCTTGTCAGGGGGGAGGCAGCTAGCTCCTCCCCTGACAAGGGGAGGCCGGGAGGGGTTGGGTTTTGACGTTTCTCGTATTGCCTTACAGCTTTCACGCACTTTCTTCGCAAAATGATCCGACTGGAAAACGTCAGCCGCATTTTCGCCGTCGGCGACCAGCAGGTAGCCGCGTTGCGCGAGGTCAATCTGAGCATCGCGGCGGGCGATTATGTTTCCATCATGGGGCCATCCGGCTCCGGCAAATCCACCTTGCTCAATTTGCTCGGCCTGCTGGATCGCCCGAGTTCCGGCGTTTACCGTCTGGACGGCGGCAATGTCACCGATTTGTCCGATGAACAGCAGGCCAGAGTGCGCAGCGAAAAAATCGGCTTCGTGTTCCAGGCGTTCCATCTGGTGCCGCGCCTGTCTGCCGCGATGAACATCGAGCTGCCGCTGATTCTGGCCGGTATCCCGGCCACCGAACGTAAAGATCGCGTCAGGCAGTTGCTGGAAAACTACGGCCTGGCGGATCGCGCCGACCATCGCCCCGAACAGCTTTCCGGCGGGCAGCGCCAGCGCGTGGCGATTGCGCGCGCCACCAGCATGCACCCGACCGTGCTGCTGGCCGATGAACCGACCGGCAACCTCGACCAGACCACCGGCAAGGAGGTGATGAACCTGCTCGAACAACTGGTCGCGCGGCAGGTCACCCTGATCGTCGTGACTCACGATCCTGCCATCGGCGGGCGCGCGACGCGCCAGGTGCGCATGGTGGATGGGCAGATCGTTTCCGACGCACGGCAGAATGGCTGATTTTGACATCATGTTGGGCGTGGCTCTTAAATCCTCCCTAACGGGCATGGCGAGCAGCCGTCACTGATATATGGAGCTCACCATGCCCGTTTCCCTCACCTCAATCCTCTGGGTGAAACAACTAGCCATTCGACTAGGCTGCAAGAAACCGCAGCCAAGTCGCTGGTTATCCCGCCAGCGGGGAGAGCGAAGCGAGGGGGGCGAAGCCAGGCGAACGAATCGCTACGCGAGTTTCACGTTAACCCCCCTTTTTCAAAGGGGGGGATGTTGCGAGCCGCGCAATACCTTTTTCAGAAGTGGTGGATGCTGCGAGCCGTGCGACACCCTCTTTAAAAATGGCGGATGTGATACCCCCCTTTGCAAAAGGGGGGCAGGGGGGATTTGCCGTTGCATCCAAACCGGACTCATGCAATGAGCCTCACCGATACCCTGCTTTTCGCTTCCGGCAGCCTGCGCGGCAGCCGCGCGCGCACCTTGCTGATGATCCTGGCGATGTCCATCGGGGTGGCGGCGGTGGTGGTGCTGACCGGGCTGGGCGAGGGCGCGCGCCGCTATGTCGTCAACCAGTTTTCCTCGTTGGGCACCAACTTGGTTATCGTGCTGCCGGGGCGCACCGAAACGGCGGGGATCGGGCCGGGCATGCTGCTCGGGCAAATCCCGCGCGAGATCAGCCTGGATGATGCGCAAGCCTTGCTGCGCAGCCGCGCCATCGCGCGCATCGCGCCGCTGACGATAGGCGCGACGCAAATTTCTCGGGATGCGCTCAACCGCGAAGTGGCGGTGCTGGGTTCGACGGCCGACTTGCTGGAAGTGCGCCACATGATTTTGGGGCAGGGGCAATTTCTTCCTGCCGGAGATATGCATTCCAGCGAATCGGTGTGCGTGTTGGGCGCAAAAATCAAGCGTGAATTGTTTGGCCAGCAGAATGCCATCGGCGGCTGGGTGCGGCTGGGAGATCGGCGCTTTCGCGTGATCGGCGTGCTGGCGGCGCAGGGCGAATCGATGGGTTTCAACACCGACGAGATTGTCATCGTGCCGATCGCCTCGGCGCATATGCTGTTTAACACTTCCGGCATATTCCGCATTCTGGTGGAAGCGAAAAGCCGCGATGCCATCGAGCTGGCCAGGCACGATGCCGAGCAGATATTATTCCAGCGGCATAACGGCGAGAAAGATGTAACGGTCATCACCCAGGATGCCGTGCTCGCCACTTTCGACCGTATCCTGCGCGCGCTGACGCTGGCGGTCGGCGGCATCGCCGCGATCAGCCTGGCGGTGGCCGGCATCCTCATCATGAACGTGATGCTGATCGCCGTCTCGCAGCGCGTCAAAGAAATCGGCCTGCTCAAGGCGCTGGGCGCACCCGCCGCACAAATCAGGAATCTGTTTTTTGCCGAAGCGATTTTGCTGTCCAGCGTCGGCAGCGTGGCAGGGCTGGCGCTCGGCGAAATCGGCATCCGCGTGATCGGACAAGTCTATCCGGCGCTGCCGGTCGCCGCGCCCTGGTGGGCCATATTGGCGGCGTTCGGCACGGCGCTCGGCACCGGCACCCTGTTCAGCGTGTGGCCGGCGCGGCGCGCGGCGCGGCTCGATCCGGTGATGGCTTTGGCGCGGTCATGAACACGAGCAGCACACATTACAGATAAAATATCTGTAACCCGAAAATTTTTGCGCCACAGGCGCAATGAGGGTGATGCAGAGGGTAAGTGAATTTACAACATCAGGAAAAATAATGGAAAATCTTTGGAACGATACAGAAGCAGGCAAGCAGCAGGACATTCTGGCGGAGCGCGTTTATTCGTCGCGCCTGCTCGGCGCGAACCCGAACCTGGTGCTGCACGGTGGCGGCAACACCTCGGTGAAAGGGGTCAGCAAAAACATCTTCGGCGAAAACGAAGGGACGCTGTTCGTGAAAGGCAGCGGCTCTGACCTTGCCACGATAGAGGCCAAGGATTTTGTCGCGGTGCGCCTCGAAACGATGCAGAAACTGTCGCGCCTGGAAAGCCTGTCGGACATCGACATGGCGCGCGAACTCAAGCTGGCTTCCCTCGACCCGAACGCGCCCGCGCCGTCGGTCGAGGCCATCCTGCATGCGCTGATCCCGTACCGCTTTGTCGACCACACCCACGCCGATGCGATCGTTGCCATTACCAACACTGCGGATGGCGGGGCGCGTATCCGCGAGATTTACGGCGATGAAGTCGTCGTGCTGCCCTATGTGATGCCCGGCTTCGACCTGGCCAAATTATGCGCCGAAGTGATTCCCGATCTAGTCAAGCCACGCACTATCGGCATGGTGCTGATGAACCACGGCATTTTCAGCTTCGGCGCCACCGCGAAGGAATCTTATGAGCGCATGATAGCCCTGGTCGGGCGCGCCGAGGATTATCTGAATAAAAATGCGCCGCTGGTTCCGGCAGCCGCTATCGAACATGCCGCCAACTGGTTCGAGTTGCCGGAATTGAGAAAAAAAGTTTCCGCTGCCGCCGGTTTCCCGATGCTGTTGCGCAGCAATGCCGGCAGCGCCACGCTGGCCTTCGCGCGCCAGCCGAACATCGCGGATATTTCGCAGCGCGGCCCGGCCACGCCGGATCACGTGATCCGCACCAAACGCTTGCCGATGTTCGGGCGCGATGTCGATGCCTATGCGCAGGCGTACAAAGATTATTTCGAGAAAAACTCGAAACAGGCCAAGCAGCCGCTGACGATGCTCGACCCCGCACCGCGCGTCATCATCGATGCGGAGTTCGGGTTGATTAGCGCGGGCCGGACGGCGCGCGACACGCAAATCGTCGAGGACATTTATCTGCATACGCAGGACATCATCCTGCGCGGCGAAATGCTCGGCGGCTACCGGGCGTTGGGCGAAGCTGAGCTGTTCAGCATGGAATACTGGGATCTCGAACAGGCCAAACTGAAAAAAGCCGGCGCGCCCAAAGCGTTTGCGGGCGAGGTCGCGCTGGTGACCGGCGCGGCATCCGGCATCGGCAGAGCCTGCGTGCAATCGTTCCTGAATCGCGGCGCTGCGGTGGTGGGCGTGGACGTCAACCCGGCCGTGGTCTCTTTGCACGGCACGCGCGCCGACTATCTGGGCATAGCGGCAAACCTGACTTCGCTTGAGGCGGTCAAGGGCTTGCTGGAGCAAACCATCCGTCATTACGGCGGGCTCGACATGCTGGTGCTGAATGCCGGAATCTTTCCCGGCGGCAAAAAGATCAGCGCGCTGGCCGACGACGAGTGGCGCAAAGTGATGGCGATCAACCTGGATTCCAACCTGGCGATGATGCGCGAGGCGCACCCGTTGCTGAAAGCCGCACCGCGATATGGCCGGGTGGTGGTGATCGGCTCGAAAAACGTCCCGGCGCCCGGCCCCGGCGCGGCCGCCTATTCCGCCTCGAAGGCGGCGCTGACGCAGCTTGCCCGCGTCGCCGCCCTGGAGTGGGGGGCGGACGCGATCAGGATCAACCTGGTGCATCCGAATGCGGTGTTCGATACCGGCATCTGGACCGAAGAAGTGCTGGCGCAGCGCGCCGCCCATTACGGCATGACCATCGGCGAATACAAGCGCAACAACGTGCTGCACGAAGAAGTCAGCAGCAAGGACGTGGCGGAACTCACCGCAGAAATGTGCGGCGTTTTGTTTTCGAAAATTACCGGCGCACAGATTCCGATCGATGGCGGCAACGATCGGGTGATTTGAAGCTGGATAATTAGAAAAAACGTAACTACTCAGGTGATGATGAAACGTCTCGCAAGATTGCTCCACCTTTTACCCCGAACCCCTCCCGGCCTCCCCTTGTCAGGGGAGGAGGTTTGGGGTTCCATTTTGTGTGTCTCACGTTAATCTTCAATGACGGCCTAATAGATTATCCGGGATGAATCCTGCCCCTTGCGGGTAAAATCCGTCACCTGCCAACCTTACCGAGGAACCCAATGGCACTTTCCTGGAACGAAATTCGCAACCGCGCCCACGAGTTTTCCAAGCGCTGGGAACACGAAACCTCGGAAGACGCCGAAGCCAAACCTTTCTGGGTCGAGTTCCTCAACGTCTTCGGCATCGACCGCAAGCGCGTCGCCAACTTCGAGGAGCCGGTCAAGAAACTCGGCGACAAGCAAGGCTACATCGACCTGTTCTGGAAAGGCATGTTGCTGGTCGAGCATAAATCTCGCGGCAAAGACCTCGATAAAGCCTACACCCAGGCGCTCGATTATTTCCCCGGCATCAAGGAACGCGACCTGCCAAAATACGTGCTGGTGTCGGACTTCGCGCGCTTTCGTTTGTACGATCTCGAAGAGGGCACGCAACAGGAATTCAAGCTCGCCGACCTGCACAAGCGCATCAAGCATTTCGCCTTCATCGCCGGTTACCGCACGCAAACCATCGCGCCGCAAAACCCGGTCAACATCAAGGCCGCCGAGCGCATGGGCAAGCTGCACGATGCGCTCAAGGCGGCGGGCTATGAAGGCCACCCGCTCGAAGTGTTGCTGGTGCGCCTGCTGTTCTGCCTGTTCGCCGAAGACACCGGCATCTTTCAGCCTGCCAGCGCGTTTCGTGCCTGGATCGAGGAGCGCACCGCGCCCGACGGTTCCGATCTCGGGCCGCAGCTCGCGCAATTATTTCAGGTGCTCAACACGCCGGAAGACCGCCGCGCGAAAATGCTCGACGAACAAAGCGCCGCGTTTCCCTACGTAAACGGCAAACTGTTCGAGGAAATGCTGCCCATCGCTTCATTCGACCTCGCGCTGCGCGAGGCGCTGCTCGACTGCTGCGCGCTCGACTGGAGCGCCATCTCGCCCGCGATATTCGGCGCGCTGTTCCAGAGCATCATGGACGGCAAGGCGCGGCGCAACCTCGGCGCGCACTATACCTCCGAGGAGAACATCCTCAAGCTGATCGGGCCGCTGTTTCTCGACGCGCTCCGGGAGGAATTCAACCGTGTGAAAAGCAACAAGAACAAGCTGTTCGAGTTTCACAAGAAACTGCGCTCACTGACATTCTTCGACCCCGCCTGCGGTTGCGGCAATTTTCTGGTGATCGCCTACCGCGAACTGCGCAAGCTGGAACTGGACGTGCTGCGCACCGTGCATGCGGAGACCGGTTCGCGCTTCCTCGATATCCATCAGGAAATCAGCGTGGACGTTGACCAGTTCTACGGCATCGAGATCGAGGAATTTCCGGCGCAAATCGCGCAGGTTGCGCTGTGGCTGATGGATCACCAGATGAACGTGCGCGTGTCGGAAGAATTCGGCATGTACTTCGCGCGCATTCCGCTCAAGACCTCGCCGCACATCGTCAACGGCAACGCGCTGACGCTGGACTGGAACGACGTGCTGCCAGCGGAGCGCGCGAGTTATGTGCTGGGCAATCCGCCGTTTGTCGGCGCGAAATTCATGGATGATGCGCAGCGCGAAGATGTGCAGCGTGTGTTTGCGGACATCAAGAGCGGCGGCCTGCTCGATTTTGTTGCGGCGTGGTATGTGAAGGCGGCGCGGTACCTAAAGACCCCTTCCACCTTGCAGGGGGAAGGTTGGGATGGGGGTAGACATGTTGCGGGCAAAACTCACGTTTCTACCCCCTCCCTAGCCCTCCCCCTGCAAGGGGGAGGGAATGACATCACACGTTGCGCCTTCGTCTCCACCAACTCCATCACCCAGGGCGAACAGGCCGGTGTGCTGTGGGGCTGGCTGCTCGCGCATGGCATCCATATCCACTTCGCCCACCGCACCTTCCAGTGGAGCAACGAGGCAAAAGGCGTGGCGGCGGTGCATTGCGTCATCGTCGGTTTCGGCGCGCACGACGTGGAGAAAAAAGTAATTTTCGAATACGAGGACATCCGTGGCGAAGCGCACGCCGTTGCCGCGAGCAACATCAATCCCTATTTGGTGGACGCTCCGGATGTGGTGCTGGTCAACCGGCAGCACCCGATTTGCGCCGTGCCCGAAATCGGCATCGGCAACAAGCCAATCGACGGCGGCCATTACCTGTTCACGCCGGAAGAGAAAGCCGAGTTTCTCGCGCGTGAACCCAAGGCGGCGAAATGGTTTCGCCGCTGGATAGGCGCGGACGAATTCATCAACAACTACGAGCGCTGGTGTCTGTGGCTGGGCGATTGCCCGCCCGATGAATTGCGCCGGATGCCGGAAGCGATGAAGCGCGTCGAAGCGGTGCGCGAGGTGCGCCTCGCCAGCAAGAGCGCGCCCACGCAAAAACTGGCTTCCACACCAACACGCTTTCATGTGGAAAATATTCCCGATGCGCCTTATCTGGTGATCCCCAAAGTGTCATCCGAAAAGCGGAAATTTATTCCGATTGGTTTTATGCAACCGGATACGCTTGCAAGTGACTTGGTTTTCATTCTTTCCAGCGCCACTCTCTACCACTTCGGCATTCTGACCTCCACGATGCACATGGCTTGGGTACGCTACACCTGCGGACGCATGAAGAGCGATTACCGCTATTCGGCAGGAATCGTCTACAACAACTTCCCGTGGCCTCAAATCCCCCTCAATCCCCCTTTTTCAAAGGGGGAGGCTGGATCAGTTCCCCCCTTTGAAAAAGGGGGGCTAGGGGGGGGTTCAGACGCCGCCCAAGCCGTGCTGGACGCCCGCGCGCAATTCCCGCAAAGCTCGCTCGCCGACCTCTACGACCCGCTGACGATGCCGCCCGCACTGGTCAAAGCCCACCAGGCGCTCGACCGCGCCGTGGACGCCTGCTACCGCAAAGCAGCCTTCGCCAGCGACGCGCAGCGCGTGGAGTTTTTGTTTGAGCGCTACCAGCAACTCACCAGCTTGCTGCCCGCCGCGCCGGTGAAGAAAACGCGCAGCCGGAAACTTGCCGGATGAAACGCGCCAAGAAATTGCCCAACCGCGCGCCGCGCAACCCGCTGGTCGTCGCCGCGAAATTCAGGAAGGCGGGGGTGCATGGCAAGAGCGCAAAGGCGTTGCGTCGCGAGGAGAAGATGAATCTCAAGAAGCTGGCCGCCGACAAGCAGGTGTAGTGCATCGCTCTTGGCGATATTTATGTGCAAGTTTTCGTAGATACTCTGTTCGAAGGCAAGCATTTTTTCAGTATTTTTCGCACTTTCAACCTCAAGCTGGAATAGCGTAAAAACGGGTGTTGTCGAACGGCTTGTCGTGTTTCAACATGCCGTGTATCGCATGCAGCAACTTG
>JAUYJO010000054.1 GCA_030700315.1 Gallionella sp. | reverse complement strand
CCTTTTATGAACCGGGGGCGGGTTTCGTAGGTCGGGATTCATCCCGACAGAGCGCCGCATAACCCAACCCCGTCGGGATGAATCCCGACCTACCTCATCGTGAGACTCATGACCAAACGGTACGTTTGTAATTTCTGTATCCCTGAGTAGTTACGCCCGTACTTTTGATTGCGCCCGGCTGCGGTATTTGATATGCGGCAAACGGCGCGATGGTGCATAATCTCGCGACAAAAAACACCGAAAAAAACACAAGGGGAGCACCATGGCATTGCAGATATTCCGCACCAAGCCGATCAACACCGATGACACCGCCTGCGATACCGGGCTGAAGCGATGCCTGTCCGCGTTCGATCTCACGCTGCTCGGTGTCGGCGCGATCATCGGCACCGGCATTTTCGTGCTGACCGGCATCGCCGCCGCCAACCAGGCCGGCCCGGCGGTGGTGCTGTCGTTCATCATCTCCGGCTTCGCCTGCGCCTTCGCCGCGCTGGCCTACGCGGAACTGGCCGCCGCCGTGGGCGGCTGCGGCAGCGCTTACGGCTACAGCTACGTCGCGTTCGGCGAGATTGTCGCGTGGATGATCGGCTGGATATTGCTGCTGGAATACAGCGTGTCGGTGGCGGCGGTCGCCAACGGCTGGTCGGGCTATTTCAACAATGCCCTTTCAGCGATGGGCATGAGTTTGCCGGACATGCTCACCAAATCGCCGGAACTCGGCGGCATCATCAACCTGCCCGCCGCCGCCATCATCCTGATCCTGATGGGCCTGCTGATCGTCGGCGTCCGGCAGAGCGCGCAGCTCAATACCGCGATGGTGTTCGTCAAGGTGTCGGCCATCGCCATTTTTGTCGCCATCGCCTCGTTCAACGTTGATCCGGCCAACTGGCATCCGTTCATGCCCTACGGCTGGTTCAACACTTTGCCGGATGGCAAAACCACCGGCGTGCTGGCGGGTGCGTCGCTGGTGTTCTTCGCCTACGTCGGTTTCGATGCCGTCTCGACGGCGGCGGAAGAAGCCAAAGACCCGCAGCGCGATTTGCCGACCGGCATCATCGCCTCGCTGGCGTTTTGTACCGTGATTTACATCGTCGTGTCCGGCCTGCTGACCGGTATCGTGCCCTACACCCAGCTCGGCGTTTCCTCGCCGGTCGCCCATGCGCTGCAACTGCTCGGACATAATTGGGCATCGGCGCTGGTCGCCACCGGCGTCATCGCGGGGCTGACCACCGTGATGCTGGTGCTCTACTACGCGCTGACCCGCATCATCCTGTCGATGTCGCGCGACGGGCTGATGTCCCCGTTTCTGTCCAAGGTCGATCCCGAAAGAAAGACGCCGGTGCGCATCATCGTTATCACCGGCATCATCATGTCGCTGGCCGCCGGGATGTTCCCGCTCGGCGCGCTCGCGGAGCTGGTCAACATCGGCACGCTGGCCGCCTTCGTGCTGGTCTGTCTTGGCGTCATCGTGTTGCGCATCCGCCAGCCGGATCTGCCGCGCCCGTTCAAAAACCCGTTTGGCCATCTGTTCCCGGTGCTCGGCATGATCTCCTGCTCGGGATTGATGGCCTTCCTGCCGACACAAACCTGGCTGCGCTTCATCGTCTGGCTGACCCTCGGGATGATCGTCTATTTCACCTATTCGATCCGCCACAGCAAGCTGGCGCAGTAAAATCTGACTGCGAAGGCCTGCAAACTGGGGCGGCCAAATCTCAGTACAGCCGCCGCTCATTGCCGCTAATTTATCGGGGTACCGTAATGCGTAAAATTATTTTCATGATGCTGTTCACAATCGCCGGTTGCGGTGATGGGGAGTCTGGCGGCAAGACGGAACCTCAGCAGAGCACAAATTTGTCCGGTCAATTTAATGCGGGGCCGCTAACCTCAGAGGCCAAGTTTGCCGAGGTGAAGCGGAAAGCAGAGTCCGGTATTTTAAAAGATCAAGTGGGTCTCGCCAGGAGGTATTACAACGGAGATGGCGTACCCAAAGACTATGCCAAGGCGGCCGAGTGGTATCAAAAAGCCGCCGAACAGGGGAGTGATTTTGCGCAATACAACATCGGCGTAATGTATGACAAAGGTGAGGGCGTGCCCAAGGACGCAGCCAAGGCGGCAGAGTGGTGGAAAAAAGCCGCTGCACAGGATAATGCGGCCGCGCAAGAAGCTCTCAAAAGCCTTCCTGCACATGGGTCTTGACGTGAACTCGCGTAGTGACTCGCTCGCTATCCCGCACACGCCAGTTTATGCCGCACACCATCCAATCCCTCCTGACTCAAGATAAGCCCGCACTGGAAGCCGCGCTCGGGCTGTATGCCGGCAGCGCGCGCATCGAGGTGCAATGCCTGCTGCAGGCGGTGTTGCAGGTGAACCGTGCTTACCTGCTCACCCATCCCGAACAAACCCTCGATGCCAGACAGCAGGTGCATTACGCGACGCTGTTTGAGCGGCGCTTGCGCGGCGAACCCATCGCTTATCTGCTCGGCGAGCGCGAATTTTACGGACTGACGTTCAGGGTGACGCCCGCGACGCTGATTCCGCGTGCCGATACCGAGTTGCTGGTCGAACTGGCGTTGCAGCGCATCCCGAAACCCTCACCCCAACCCTCTCCCTGTACCCGCAGGGGGCATCCCCGCCGCGAGCGGCAGCAAAGCTGCTCGCACTGGCGAGACGGGAGAGGGAGTTTGTTCCGCGTGCTGGATCTCGGCACCGGCAGCGGCGCGATTGCGCTCTCCATCGCCCACGCACAACCGGATGTAGAGGTGACGGCGGTGGATGCATCGCCGGACGCATTGGAAGTGGCACGGGAGAATGCGCGGCGGCTGAACATCGGCAACGTGCGTTTATTGCAAAGCGACTGGTTTGCGGCACTGGCTGGCGAACGCTTCGACCTGATCGTATCGAACCCGCCGTATATCGCCGACGGCGACGCGCATCTCGCGCAGGGCGACCTGCGCTTTGAGCCGCGCGCCGCGCTGGCTTCCGGTACGGACGGGCTGGACGACATCCGCCGCATCGTCGCGGATGCGAAGCAACATCTCGATGCCGGCGGCTGGCTGCTGTTCGAACACGGTTACGACCAGGCCGGACGGGCACGCGAACTGCTCGCTGCGGCGGGGTACGCCGAGGTGTTTTCGGCGCGCGACCTGGCGGGCATCGAACGGGTGAGCGGCGGGCGGGCTTGCTGACAGGCTGTTTGTCAGCCCCCATGCTTTCCGGCATAATTCGACCTGCCGTTCAAACCAATGGGAGAGAGTGTCGGCCAGTATCGCTTCACGTACTAGAACACCGCCGAAGGCGCAACACCCGCAACCGCTCAGGCTCATGAACCATTGGCACAGGCAAATCTGGAGAGCGTTGGATTATTCAACCACCGAAGGGGCACGCGATTTTTAATGCATCATCGCAATCTCTCAGGTACCAAGGACAGATGGGGCGTAGCGCAACTGCGCTACGCCTTTTTCATTTGCAGAAAGCGAATATGACATTAAAACAAACCCCTTTGAATCAAGCGCACCGGATGATGGGCGCAAAAATGGTCGATTTCGGCGGCGGGGATATGCCGGTGAACTACGGTTCGCAAATCGACGAGCACCACCAGGTGCGCAATGATTGCGGCATGTTCGACGTGTCGCATATGCGCGTGGTGGACATCAAGGGCAAGGGCGTGCGCGACTTCCTGCGCTACCTGCTGGCGAACAACGTGGACAAGCTCACCGTTCCCGGCAAGGCGCTGTATTCCTGCATGCTGCTGGAAAACGGTGGGGTGATCGACGACCTGATTGTGTATTTCATGGAAGAGCAGTGGTTCCGCATCGTGGTGAACGCGGGCACGGCCGACAAGGACATCGCGTGGATGAGGCAGCAGGTTGTCGGGCACGCGAAGGCGCATCCCGAATGCTACGCGACGAGCGAAGAGGGCGCAGAAGGTGAGGGTTGCGCGGAAAGCGAAGCTCTGGCTCCTGAGGAAGCAGCCAGGAGAATACCGAATGCCTATCTGTTTGGCGACATGAGCCAGGAAGAGGCCGCGGCTCTCATATTTGAAAAACAGGGCGAAGAATCTGCGGAAAAGCCGCCGCTGGATATTGCCGACCATCCCGAGCTGTCGATCATTGCGGTGCAGGGTCCGAACGCCAAGGAAAAACTGTGGGCGGCGATGCCCGGTAGCCAGAAACTGACCGAGAGCCTCGCGCCTTTTAGCGCCGTCGTGGTGGGTACGATGTTTATCGCGCGCACCGGCTATACCGGTGAAGACGGTTTTGAAGTAGTGCTTCCCACCATCGCCGCACCATATTTCTGGAATTCTCTGGTGGAAAATGGCGTCGAGCCGTGCGGGCTGGGCGCGCGCGACACCTTGCGTCTCGAAGCTGGCATGAACCTGTACGGGCAGGATATGGACGAAAGCGTGAACCCGCTGGAATCCGGGCTGGCGTGGACGGTGGATTTGAACAGCGAACGCGACTTCATCGGCAAAGCCGCGCTGCTCGCCAATCCTCCAATGCGCAAACTGGTAGGGCTGGTGTTGCAGGATCGTGGCGTGTTGCGCGGCCACCAGAAGGTGCACACCGCGCACGGCGAAGGCGAGATCACCAGCGGCAGCTTCTCGCCCACCCTGAACCAGTCGATCGCGCTGGCGCGTGTGCCGAAAGAAGTGCAAACCGGCGACCAGGTGGAAGTGTCGATCCGCGATAAAATGCTGGCGGCGAAGGTAGTGAAGTACCCGTTCGCACGCGACGGCCAAAGCTGTTTGCAAACGTAAGTTGGTAGGGTGGGCACAGTGTGCCCACGCGGAAATTGGTGGGCAACGAGTTGCCCACCCTACGGGATTCGATTAACTATTGGAGAACAGCATGAGCAACCCGAGCAATCTGAAATATACCGCCTCCCACGAATGGGTCAAGAGTGAGGCCGACGGCACCATCAGCATCGGCATCACCCAGCACGCGCAGGAACTGCTGGGCGACATGGTGTTTGTCGAAACCCCGGCAGTCGGGCGCAAACTCAAGGCCAAGGAAGAATGCGCGGTCGTGGAATCGGTAAAGGCCGCCGCCGACGTGTACGCACCGGTGAGCGGTGAAGTGACGGCGGTGAACGGCGAACTGAACGGCGCGCCGGAAGCCATCAACACCGATCCGTATGCCGCGTGGATGTTCAGGATGAAGCCGGACAACGCGGCTGATCTGTCCGCGCTGATGGATGCGGCGGCGTACCAGGCCGTTGTCGATAGCGAAGCCCACTAACAACTGGGAAGGGTGAAGAGGGAAGGGAGAAGGGTGGCGCGCGTTGCGCGCGCCTGGGTTTTACCCTTCCCCCTTATCCCTTCCCCCTTCTCAAAGGATTGAAAATGCCTTTCATCCCCCACACCGAGCAGGACATCCAGTCGATGCTCGCCAGCATCGGCGCGAAAAATATCGACGCGCTGTTTGACGAAATTCCCGCCGCCTTGAAAAGCGGCAAGCTGACCGCCATCGGCGACGGGCTGAACGAGATGCAGGTGACGCGCCTGATGCGCGAGCGCGCCGCGCAGGACAGCCAGCCGCTCAACTTCATCGGTGCGGGCGCGTATGAGCACCACATCCCCGCCGCGGTCTGGGAGATCGCCACACGCGGCGAGTATTACACCGCCTACACACCGTATCAGGCCGAAGCCAGCCAGGGCACGCTGCAAACGCTGTACGAATACCAGACCATGATCGCGTCGCTGACCGGCATGGATGCTTCCAACGCCAGCCTGTACGACGGAGCGTCCGGCCTGGCCGAGGCAATTCTGATGGCGGTGCGCGCGCACAAAACTTCGCGCCGTGTGCTGTTGCCCGCCACCGTCAGCCCGCTGTACCGCAGCGTCGCGCGCAGCATCGTCAAATTGCAGAACATCGAACTGGTGGAAATCCCGTTCGACATCGCTACCGGCACCACCGATTTCGCTGCGTTGCAGCAGCACGCGGGCAGTGACATCGCCGCACTGGTGATCCCGCAGCCGAATTTCTTCGGCGCGCTGGAAGATGTCGATGCGCTGACCGCCTGGGCGCATGCACAGGGCGCGCTGGCCATCGGGCTGGTCAATCCGCTGACGCTGGCTTTGCTCAAGGCTCCGGGACAGTGGGGCGGCCCTCTCTCTAACTCTCTCCCGCAAGCGGGAGAAAGGACAAACGAGAAAAGCAATTTTGGATACTCTGCGGACATCGCGGTGGGCGACGGCCAGCCGCTCGGTGCGCCGCTGTCCAGCGGCGGCCCGTATTTCGGTTTCATGTGCTGCAAGCAGGCGCTGGTGCGCCAGATGCCGGGGCGCATCATCGGCCGCACCGTCGATCTCGACGGCAAGCCGGGCTTCACGCTGACGTTGCAGGCGCGCGAGCAGCATATCCGCCGCGCCAAGGCGACATCCAACATCTGCTCCAACCAAGGGCTGATGGTGACGGCGGCGACTATCCACATGGCCTTGCTCGGCGTGGACGGACTGCGCCGCGCCGCCGCGGCATCGCATGCCAACACGCAAGCGTTGGCGGATCTATCCAGCGGCATAAACGGCGTGAAGCGTTTGTTCAGCACGCCACATTTCCATGAGGTGGTATTGCATTTGCCCGGCTCTTCCGCCAGAGTGCTGAACAGCATGGCCGGGCAAGGCATCTCGGGCGGCTACGACTTGCAACCGCACTATCCGCAACTGGGCAATGCGATTCTGGTGTGCGCCACCGAAACCAAGACCGATGAAGATTTGCAACGCTTTGTGGCGGCGTTACGCCACGCACTTTAGAGGTACCCTTTAACTTAAGGAGAACGACATGGCACATAGCACGACACTCGGTGGTAACCCCGTGCAACTGAACGGCGATTTCCCCAAAGTAGGACAGACCGCACCGTCCTTTTCGCTGGTGAGCAAGGATCTGAAGGACACCACACTGGCCAGTTTCGGCAACAAGCGCAAGGTGCTGAACATCGTGCCGAGCCTGGATACGCCGACCTGTGCGGCTTCCGAACGGCGCTTCAACCAGCTTGCCAGCGGCCTGGACAATACCGTGGTCATCACCATTTCCGCCGACTTGCCGTTTGCACAATCGCGTTTCTGTGCCAGCGAAGGGCTGGACAACGTGGTCAACCTGTCCCTGATGCGCGGCCGCGAATTCCTGCGCAACTACGGCGTGGAAATCGCCGATGGCGTGCTGGCCGGACTGGCTGCGCGCGCCGTGATCGTGCTCGACGAGAACAACGTGGTGCGCTACACGGAACTGGTCAGCGAGATCAAGAACGAGCCGAATTACGATGCGGCGCTGGCGGCGCTGCAAGCCTGTTAATTTTGTCATTCCCGCGTAGGTCGGGCTCTGCCCGACATGGTGGGCAGAGCCCACCCTACAAAAACTAACCCAACCCCTGATGAAACAACTAGCCATTCGACTAGGCCATCAGAAAACGATGGCCAAGTCGCTGGTTATCCCGGCCTCCCCTTGTCAGGGGATGAGGACGCCACCTCCCCATGACAAGTGGGATTGAGGGGGTTGATGTAGACATGAAAGAGTTACACCCATGCTGATTTTCGAACGCTCCCATCCCGGCCGCCGCAACGCGGCGCAGGCTCCCCATTTCGCCGCTGCAATCAGCGGCCCTTCGACCGGGCTCAGGGCAGGCATTCCGGCCGCGCTGCTGCGCCAGGATCAGCCGCTGCTGCCGGAAGCCTCGGAAATGGATGTGGTGCGCCATTACACCCGGCTGTCGCAGAAGAATTTTTCGATCGACACGCATTTCTATCCACTCGGCTCCTGCACGATGAAATACAACCCGCGCGCCTGCAACACGCTGGCGATGCTGCCGAACTTCCTCGCGCGCCATCCGCTCGCGCCGGAAACCACCGGACAGGGCGTGCTGGCCTGCCTGTATGACTTGCAGGAAATATTGAAAGACGTCACCGGCATGGCCGGCGTTTCCCTGATGCCGATGGCCGGTGCGCAGGGCGAATTCGCTGGGGTCGCGATGATCCGCGCCTACCACGACGCGCGCGGCGACACGGGGCGCACCGAGATCATCGTGCCGGATGCGGCGCACGGCACCAACCCGGCGACCGCGGTGATGTGTGGCTATACCGTGAAAGAGATTCCGACCGACACGAACGGCGACGTCGACCTCGATGCGCTGCGCGCGGCAACCGGCCCGCAGACCGCCGGGCTGATGCTGACCAACCCGTCCACGCTGGGTGTGTTCGAGAAGCGCATCACGGACATCCAGAAGATCATCCACGACGCGGGCGGCCTGCTGTATTACGACGGCGCAAACCTGAACGCGATCCTCGGCAAGGTCAAGCCCGGTGACATGGGCTTCGACGTGATCCACATGAACCTGCACAAGACCTTCTCCACGCCGCACGGCGGCGGCGGGCCAGGCGCGGGCGCGGTGGGTGTGGCAGAGCGCCTGCTGCCGTTCCTGCCGCTGCCGGTGGTCGCCAAAGAACTCCCCTCCCCCTCGGGGGGAGGGGTTGGGGGAGAGGATGTTTTTCGCTACCTCACCGAGGCCGACCTGCCGCAATCCATCGGCCACCTGTCCGCGTTCAGCGGCAACATCGGCATCCTGCTGCGCGCCTATGTGTACGCGCGCATGCTGGGAACGGAAGGCATGCATCGCGTCGCGGAATTCGCCACGCTGAACGCCAACTACCTGATGGCGGAACTGGGTAAGGCGGGCTTCACCGTCGCCTTCCCGCAGCGCCGCGCCAGCCACGAGTTCATCGTGTCGATGAAGCCGCTCAAGGACGCCACCGGCATCTCGGCGATGGACGTCGCGAAGCGCCTGCTGGACAAGGGCTTCCATCCGCCCACCACCTACTTCCCAATGCTGGTGCCGGAGTGCCTGCTGATCGAGCCGACCGAGACCGAATCGAAGGAAACGCTGGACGGTTTCGTCGCCGCGCTCAAGGAAATCCGCGACGAGGCCTACGCTACGCCGGAACTGGTGAAGGGTGCGCCGCACACCATGCCGGTGCGCCGCCTCGATGACGTGAAGGCCGCGCGGGAACTTGACTTGACGTGGAAGTCTAATTCAACCTTACTTTAATGAAAGGAATCACCGTGTTTAATATCAGCAAAGCAACCGTTCTACTATTGGCTATCGCTACCCTCGCGGGCTGCGCCTCCGGCCTGTCCAGCTCGACTTATAGCCGCGACCAGGCGCGTGAAGTCGTTGAGGTGCGCATGGCCACGGTAGAGAGTGTGCGCCAGGTGTTGATCGAGGGCACCAAGTCGCCCGTCGGCACGGCGGCGGGGGCGATCGTGGGCGGCATCGGCGGCAGCAATGTCGGCGGCGGCAAAGGCAGCGCGGTGGGCGCCGTGCTCGGTTCGGTGGCTGGCGGCGTAGTGGGCTCTGCCCTCGAAGAAGGCGCAACTCGCCAGCCGGCCACGGAAATCACCGTCAAATTTGATGACGGCAGGATGATCGCGGTGACCCAGGCAGGGGATGAAAAATTTCAACGCGGCGACAGGGTGCGCGTGCTGACCGGCAGCGGCGTGACGCGCATCAGCCATTAACTCCAATTCCCGATCAATAGAGCAATACAAGGTCGGGCTTCAGCCCGACCTACAACCCATTGATTTTGCAATGTCTCAAGAGCTAATGAACTATCTGGGTTGAAAACAGGCATCAAAAGTGTCGCACAATCCGGGGCTGGGCACAGGGCAATTTGCTCAGGGCGATGCCTGCCTCATCCGCAAAGCCTTCTGCGGCACATCGCTGATCAAAATATCCACGCCCAAGGCGAGCGCACGGTTGATCTCTGCGTCGCTGTTGCAGGTATAGACCGCGATGCGCTTGCCGCATTCGCGCAACGCGCCGATCATGGCTTCGTCCAGTGCGCCGATGTGGGCGCACAGGCCATGCAGAAAGGGTTGAGCGGCCAACACGTCTCGCGCGAAATCCGCGCCGCGCTCCGGCTCCAGATTGAGCACCAGCGGGAACTGCGGCGCGCAGCGATGGGCGTAGACCAGGCTGTTCAGGTCGAACGACGATATCAGGACGCGATCGTCCGCCGCCTCACCGGCCAGTTCCAGCGTCTGCCTGACCTTGGCCTCATGCCGCGCAGGCTGTTCCCATGCGCGATTTTTGATCTCCAGCAACAGGCGGCAGCGCGTGCGATAGGCCGCCAGGAATTCGCGCAGGCTCATCACGCCCTCGGGGTTTTCCGCATGAGCAAAATGCGCGGCGAAGCCCATCGCCCGCAACTCGGCATGATCGAAGTCGTCGATGCGCTTGCCGGGCAAGCCTAGCTTGTCGAGAAAACGGTCGTGCCACAGCACCGCGACCCCGTCGCGGCTGAGCTGGATATCGGTCTCGATGCCGTCGATGGGATGGGCGAGCGCCCGGTCGAACGCGCTGCGCGTATTCTCCGCCGCCTCCCGGTTCGCGCCGCGATGTGCGAATATTAGGGATTGTTTGCGATGGTTCATGGCCTGCTCTCGGTTTTTCGTCTGACGGGGTGACGGGATGAATATTTCTAACAGGCAAACCGGGTTAAAGGTTGTTATTCGCGATGATACGGATGATTGTGCAACAGGCTGTGCGCCCGATACAACTGTTCGGCGAGCAGCAGGCGCACGAACGCATGCGGCAAGGTCAGCGCGGATAACGCCAGCAGTTGCTGTGCGGCCTGCTTGACCGAATCATGCAGGCCGTCCGCGCCGCCGATGATGAACGCCACGTCGCGCCCTTCGCGCATCCACTCCTGCATTTGCGCCGCAAGTTGTTTGGTGGTCGGCTGCGCGCCGCGCTCATCCAACGCAATGCGCAGGCAGTGCTGCGGCAAGGCGGTGAGGATGCGCTGCGCTTCCGCCGCCATGATCTGCGCGGTGGTCTTGCCGGTGCTGCGGGGTTCTGGCCTGATCTCCAGCAATTCGATTTTTGCCTCACGCGGCATGCGTTTGGCGTATTCGTTGAAGCCCGCCGTGATCCAGTCAGGCACCTTGTGTCCAACGGAAACAATAAGGAGCTTCATTTATCCCAGCGCAGATATTGGTAAGGGCGCGATGAATCGCCCCCCTACGATAAAATTTTCAGACTCATGACTGTTTGAGTTCTGGAGCCAGTTTCGGCCGCGCCGCCTGCGCCTTGCTCCACAGCTCTTCAAGATTGTAATAATCGCGGATGGCTGGCTGCATGACATGCACCAGCACTTCGCCCAAATCCACCAGTATCCACTCGCCGCTATCCTCGCCTTCGCGGCCGTAAATTTGTTCGCCGCGTTCCTTGAGCTTGATCGCCACGTTGTCGGCGAGCGCCTTGGTCTGCCGGGTGGAATTGGCGCTGGCGATGATCATGCGCTCGAACATCGAGCTGAGTTTGCTGGTGTCGATCACGGTGATGTCATTGGCCTTGATTTCTTCGAGCGCGGCAACAACGGCTTGGGTTTTTTCTTCGGTAGTCAGCATGGTTGGTATAAGTGATGTTGATGAATGTAGTTGGCCACCGCACTGGGCAGCAGGTAGCGTATGGTACGTCCTTCCGCGACGCGGCGGCGGATATCGGTAGCGGAAATTTCCAGCTTGGGGATGGCCAGCTCGGTAATGCCGCCGCAGGATTGTTGCGACAAGGCATCAACGGAACACAGGCGTTGCTGGTAGTGCTGGCGCAACTCCGATGTTGCGGTATGGATGCGTTCCTCGAGCGTGAAGCCGGGGCGATAGCCGACCACGATATGCGCCAGCTCGAACAACTGCTCCCATTCGTGCCAGGTATGCAATTGCAGGAACGCATCACCGCCCATCAGCAGGCACAGCGGCTGCGCTGCGCCGAGTTCGGCACGCAATTCGCGCAGCGTGTCCACCGTATAGCACGGCGCAGCGCGCTCGACTTCGCGCTCATCCAGCACGAAAGCGGGCTGGCTGGCGATGGCCAGTTGCACCATGGCGCTGCGATGCAGCGCGGGCGTTTTGGGCGCCGCGCGGTGCGGCGGCGTGCCGGTGGGGATGAAGCGTATCTGGCGGAGGTTCGCCAGTTCCAGCATCTCTTCGGCAAGGCGCAGATGTCCGAAATGAATCGGGTCAAAGGTGCCGCCGAGGATGCCGATGGGTGCGCTGCTCAAGTTGCCAGAAACCATAAATTAGCCGCAGATAAACGCGGGTTTGCCCTGATAGGGATAGGTGAATAGCCCGATTTTCCCATGCGCACCCCGAGCGAACAACCTATTTCGCGCGGCTGCCGGTTATTCGTGCAAATCCGCGGTCAGGCGTTTCCGGCTTTACAGTGCGAGGCGGCGGATATCCGCCAGCGTTTGCGCCAGGTAAACGATGAAGCGCGCGGCGGATGCGCCGTCGATCACGCGGTGGTCGTAGGACAGCGACAGCGGCAGCATCAGGCGCGGCGCGAACTCGCCGTCCCGGTATACCTGCCTCATGCTGGCGCGCGACACGCCGAGGATCGCCACTTCCGGCGCGTTGACGATGGGCGTGAACGCCGTGCCACCGATGCCGCCGAGGCTGGAAATGGTGAAACAGCCGCCCTGCATGTCGGTCGCCGCCAGCTTTTTGTCGCGCGCCCGCGCACTGGTTTCGGCCAGCTCGCGGGCGAGCTGCACGATGCCTTTGCAGCCCACATCGCGCAGCACCGGCACCACCAGGCCGTCCGGCGTATCCACCGCCACGCCGATGTGAAAATATTTTTTCAGGATCAGGTTCTCGCCGCCTGCATCGAGTGAGGCGTTGAATTCCGGGAACTGCTGCAAGGCCTCCACCACGGCCTTGAGCAGAAAAGCCAGCGGCGTGATCTTGACACCCTGTTGGGCGTATTCCTCGTTCAATTGTTTGCGAAATGCCTCCATCTCGGTGATGTCGGCATCGTCGAACTGCGTGACATGCGGGATGCTCACCCAGTTGCGGTGCAGGTTTGCGCCGGAGAGCTTGCGGATGCGCGTCAGCGGTCGAGTTTCGATAGGGCCGAACTGGGCAAAATCGATTTCGGGCATGGCCAGCACTTGCAAGCCGTTGCCTGCCGTGCCACGCGCCAGTGCGGTCTTGACATAGTTCTGCACGTCGTCTTTCGTAACACGCCCTTTCGCTCCGCCGCCTTTCACCTGCGCAAGATCGACGCCAAGCTCGCGCGCGAAGCGGCGGATCGCGGGGCTGGCATGGACTAACCCCTCCCTTGCCTTCCCCTTGTCAGGGGAGGGAGCCACGTCACCTCCCCTGACAAGGGGAGGCCGGGAGGGGTTTGGGGTTTGCGCAGCAGGCGCAGGCGATGTTGCTACAGATGCAGTTGCCACAGCAGCAGGCTGCATCGCAGGCGCGCTCACCGCATCGCCGCTTTCCAGCAATAGAATCACCGCGCCCAGCGACACCTTGTCGCCGGCCTTGACCTTGATCTCTTTCACCACGCCCGCCAACGGCGACGGCACGTCCATCGTCGCCTTGTCGGTTTCCAGCGTAATCAACGCGTCTTCCGCCTTGACCGTGTCGCCCGCCTTGACCAGCACCTCGATGACGTTCACATCCTTGAAATTGCCGATGTCCGGAACCTGAATTTGCTTGATCTCTGCCATGGAGCTTCCCCTCAAACCGTTGTGGGGTTGGGTTTGTCCGGGTCGATCTGATACAGCTTGATCGCCCTGCCGACTTCGCCGCTCTCGATCGTGCCTTCGTCGGCCAGCGCCTTGAGCGCCGCAACGGCGATGTAGCCGCGATCCACCTCGAAGAAGCGCCGCAGTTTCTGGCGCGTATCCGAACGGCCGAAACCGTCCGTGCCCAGCACCTTGTAGCGCCCCGGAACGTAAGGGCGTATCTGATCCGCATAGCTCTTGATGTAATCGGTCGCCGCAATCGCCGGGCCGTTGCGTCCGGCGAGACATTGCTCGACATAACTCGCGCGCCGGTCGGCCTCGGGGTGCAGCAGGTTCCAGCGCTCGCAGTCCAGCCCGTCGCGGCGCAGCTCGTTGAAGCTGGTTACGCTCCAGATGTCGGCCTCCACGCCGAAATCCTTTTTCAGCAGTTCCGCCGCCGCAATCACCTCGCGCAATATCGTCCCGCTGCCGAGCAACTGCACACATGGTTTTTTCTGTCCTCTGTCCTCTGTCTTCTGTCCTCTGAACAAGTACATCCCCTTTACGATGCCCTCTTCCACACCCTCCGGCATGGCCGGATGCGCGTAGTTCTCGTTCATCACCGTGATGTAATAGAAGCGGTTTTCCTGATCGACGTACATGCGGCGCAGCCCGTCGTGAATGATGACCGCCAGTTCGTAGGCGAAGGCCGGGTCGTAGGCCACGCAGTTGGGGATAAGCGCAGCCTGCAAATGGCTGTGTCCGTCCTGGTGCTGTAAGCCCTCGCCGTTCAGCGTGGTGCGCCCGGCGGTGCCGCCGAGCAGGAAGCCGCGCGCCAGCATGTCGCCCGCCGCCCAGGCCAGGTCGCCGATGCGCTGGAAGCCGAACATCGAGTAGTAGATGTAGAACGGGATGGTCGCCGCGCCGTGGTTCGCGTAGGCCGTCGCGGCGGCGATCCACGAGGACATCGCGCCCGCCTCGGTGATGCCCTCCTGCAAGATCTGGCCGTGCTTGTCTTCCTTGTAGAACATCAACTGGTCGGCGTCCTGCGGCGTGTAGAGCTGGCCGACCTGCGAGAAGATGCCGATCTGGCGGAACAGCCCGTCCATGCCGAAGGTGCGCGCCTCGTCCGGCACGATGGGCACGATCAGCTTGCCGATGTGCTTGTCCTTGACCAGGATGCCGAGCAGGCGCATGAACGCCATGGTGGTGGAAATCTCGCGCTCTTCGGTGCCTTTGAGCAGCACGTCGAACGCATCCAGCCCCGGTATCTGCAACGGCTCATTGACCGGCTGGCGCGCCGGCACCGTGCCCAGCGCCGCGACACGTTCCCTGAGATATTTCATCTCCAGGCTGTCTTCGGGCGGGCGGTAGAAATCCAGGCTATCCACCTGCGCGTCGCTCAGCGGGAGGTTGAAACGGTCGCGGAATTTGCGCAGCGAATCCACATCCATCTTCTTCTGCTGATGGGTCGGATTCTGCGCCTCGCCGGATGCGCCCATGCCGTAGCCCTTCACCGTCTTGGCGAGAATCACGGTCGGCTGGCCTTTGTGTTTGGCCGCCTCCGCATAGGCCGCGTACACCTTGTAGGGATCGTGTCCGCCGCGGTTCAGCCGCCACAATTCGTCGTCGGACATATCCGCGACCATTTCCAGCAGCTCCGGGTACTTGCCGAAAAAATGCTCGCGCACGTACGCGCCGTCCCTGGCCTTGTAGGTCTGGTATTCGCCGTCCACCACCTCCTGCATGCGCTGGAGCAACAGGCCATTTTTATCCTTGGCGAGCAGGCGATCCCAGTGCCTGCCCCATACCACCTTGATGACGTTCCAGCCCGCGCCGCGAAACACGCCTTCCAGCTCCTGGATGATCTTGCCGTTGCCGCGCACTGGCCCGTCGAGGCGCTGTAAATTACAGTTCACGACGAAAATCAGGTTATCGAGATGCTCGCGCCCCGCGAGCGAGATCGCGCCGAGCGATTCCGGCTCGTCGGTCTCACCGTCGCCGAGGAAAGCCCACACCTTGCGTCCGGTAGTATTTGCGATGCCGCGATGCTCCAGGTAGCGCATGAAGCGCGCCTGATAGATCGCCATCAGCGGCCCCAGCCCCATCGACACGGTGGAGAGCTGCCAGAAGTCCGGCATCAGCCACGGATGCGGATAAGACGGCAGGCCGCCGCCTTCGGCTTCCTGACGGAACTTGTGCATCTGTTCCTCGCCGATGCGCCCTTCGAGAAAGGCGCGCGCATACATGCCGGGCGCGGAGTGCCCCTGGAAATACACCAGGTCGCCGCCGTGATCGTCGGTCTTGCCGTGGAAGAAATGATTCATGCCCACGTCATACAGCGTGGCCGCCGAAGCAAAGGTGGCGATATGCCCGCCCAGCCCGGAAGACTCGCGGTTGGCGTTCAGCACCAGCGCCGTCGCGTTCCAGCGCGTCAGGGCGCGGATGTGGTGCTCCAGCTCGTGGTTGCCGGAGGAGCGTTGCTCCCGGTCGGGCGGGATGGTGTTGCAATACGGGGTGGTCTTGCAGAATGACATGCCGGCGACAGTGCCGACGCCGATACCGTGCGTCTTGTCGATCAATTGTTCGATCAGAAAATGCGCGCGCTCCGCGCCCTCGTTTTCCAGCACCGAGTCAAGCGCGTCCAGCCACTCCTGAGTTTCCTGTGGGTCGGAATCGTGCAGGTCGGAATCGGGCGATTCGTGATCGGGTAAAGATGCCATCTTTCACCTCCCTTGATGACGCAACGTCATTTGATGGGCAAAGTGCTGACTAAACGCTCTTCCGCGCCGAGCAGTCTATCGTTTCCTGCTCGGTAATAATCCACTCGACCTTGATATCGGTCGCCTCCTGCGGAAGCGCTTCGACGAGCTGCAATGCAAATGCCGCAGCGGCCAGTATAGGCCGTTGCGCCATGCCTGCAAACAGCTTGTCGTAAAACCCGCCGCCATAGCCGAGCCGCGCGCCGGCGCGCATGAACGCCACCCCCGGCAGCAAGGCAAATTCTACCTCATTCAGGTTCCCCAGCCGTTCGCAGCGTTCCGCCACCGGTTCGCGTATTCCCCACAGCCCTGCCGCCAATTGGCTCTCCGGGTCTTCCACCCAATACAGGTCGAGATAATTGGTGTGGCGGTTCACCTTGGGCAGCGCCAGGCGTTTGCCGTCCGCCAGCACACGGGCAACCCACCGTTCGCTGGCGAATTCCGCGCCGAAATTCATGTAGCCCAGCACGGTGCCGGCCTGCCGGTACTCTGGCAGTTGCAGCAGCCGTTCGGTGATGGCAGCACTGTACGCGGCGCGCTGGGCTTCCGGCAGTTGCTCCCTCAACGCGATGATACGTTTCCGTAGCGCCTGCTTTATGGCTTGATCGGTCACAGCCGCCCCTTATCCAATTTCACTCGCGCTAACGATGTGCGCGAAATCCACGCCCAGCGTATCGAAGTGCGCCTTGCCACACTGAATCTTTGCCCACTCCGAGCCGCGCAGTTTTAATTGATCCTTGGTGGATTTTGTTTCGCGCACCAGATAAACCTTGCGGTCATCTTCCTTAACAATCGCCCAGTCCGGGTTATAGGTTCCGATGGGCGTGTCGATCTTGAACCACCAGGGCAGCTTGATAAACAGCTTGATGTCATCGCGCGTACACATGGCCTCGGCGAAAGCGCGCTCCACTTCCGACTCGAACAGCACGGCATCGTAAATGCTGTTATCCACCTCGATCATGCTGGTCAACGCGCCGGTGATTTCTTCCGCTTCAAACAACATCATTTCGTATTCCTGACCGTTGATGCGTTCGTATTTGATACCGCCGATCATCAGGCTGTGCAATTCCGCGTCGATGGCCTGCTGGGCTTGTTCGAGGAATTGCTGCGGGTTGTGCCGCACCTCTTTCAGGCGACCCGAGCGCATCAAAATCTCGGCGATGGTTTTGCGCGTCAGTTCAGTTTTGGCTTGCAGGTAGCACAGCATATCGGGCACGTTGATTGCCCTGTAATCCTTGGCCTCTGCTTCGCGCACGCCCAGCAACTGCGCATCCACACCCTCGCCGGACATGACGATGCCTCCTCTCTGTATGCTCATCCTGCTCGGCGCTATCTTTTCCCGTGAAGCAAGATTGTTTGCGGCGCGCTCCACCAGCACGTCCGTCTGATAAGCCACCGCATAGCGTGTCTTGTGTTTGATGCGCGCCCACAGCTCCTTGAAATCCTCGTTCAACCGCCAACCGGTTTTCAGCTTCGCGGTACGCGCTTCTTTCTTGTTGACGATGCGCCCCGCAAACGACACCCCGCACTCATCTTCAATCTCGTTTTGCAGCTTCGCGGCGAACTCATCGTAATGCTCGTTGGCGATCACCGTCAGCCGGTTGATGCTGGCATCGAAACAGCGTTCGCCGCTTTCCAGCACCGGCAGGCGCAAACCCCGCCCTATCTCCTGGCGTTTTTTGATGTCGGATTTGGTTTCGTTCAGCGTACATATCTGGAACACGTTCGGGTTGTCCCAGCCCTCGCGCAGCGCGGAATGGCTGAAGATAAAGCGCAGCGGCTCCTCGGGCGACAGCAGCCGCTCCTTGTCCTGCATGATGAGCGCGTAAGCGTCATCGTCCGCCGCCGTATCGCCGCGCGTGTCCTTCGCTATGCCTTTGACAGCCGCGAAGTAACCGTTATGGACTTTCTCTACCGGTAGCGGCGACAACTCGCGGTACTTCGCCAAGGCCGACAACTCCTTGTATGCCTCGATAAACCAGAGGCGTATCTTGCCGTCTTCCGCCGCATAGTTCGCCACCCGGTCGATGAAGAACAACGACAGCACTTTCAAGCGCGCATCCGCCCCGGCGATGTTGGGCAACAGTTTTTTGATGCGCAGCTCTTTTTCAAAATGCTCGCGCACCGTTTCGCGTATCTGCACGCGCATCACCTCGTCGCCGCGCCCGCCGTGCGTCTGGCCGACATTCAGCACCAGCCCGTTGGTGAAACTCACAAAATTTTCAGCGGCGTTGATTTCGTCAACGATATGCCCCGCATAGTTGCCGCGCTGATTGGTCTTGTCGAACAAATCCACGCCGCCCGAGCTGATGGAAATGCTCTTGCGTTGCGGCCCGGCTTTTTCGTTCACGTCGATCAACAGCTTGGCGGTGACACGGGTCTTGGTCGCACTGATGCTCTGCACCTGAATAAACGGCTGGTTGAAATCGGGATCATCCAGCACCGAACTGACCTCGATACGCTTCACCAGCTTCAGGTCGTAAGCCTGCACCGGGTCGAGTTTGTAAACAAGGCTGTAGCGGTTTCGATGCGTCGCCGAATAGCGCAGGGTACACAGCGGGTTCAGGCTGGCGATGGCCTTTTTGGCCTGCTCGCTTTCCATGTTCTGCGGCTCATCCAGCACCACAATCGGCTGCGCGGCCTGCACAAACTCGATCGGCTTGCGCCCGGAAAGCTGGTCTTTGTCCTGGTGGATCACATTGTTCGCCTGCTTGTCGAAGGCCTGAATATTCATCACCAGAATTTGCAGCGTATTGCTCTGCGCGAACTGGCGCAGTTTGGAATACTGCTTCGAGTCATACACCCAGCTATCGAACGCCACATTGCCGAACAGTGCCTGAAAATGTTCCTTCATCAAACGCAAGCTGGTGATGACCCCTTCGCGGATCGCCACGCTCGGCACCACGATAATGAACTTGCTGAAACCGTAGCGCTGGTGCAGCTCGAAAATGGAACGCAAATAAACGTAAGTCTTGCCCGTGCCGGTTTCCATCTCCACCGAAAAATTCATGCCCTCCAGCGCATCGCTGGCGGGCAACTTGTTCGCTTGCTGCACCGTTTGCAGATTGCGCAACAACGCCGCCTCATCCAGCGCAAGCTGATTGCCCAAACCCAGTTCAGTCAACCCCGCCAATGAACCAGCATCGGCCAAATCAAACTCGAACGCGCCCCCACTCAGCGGTTGCCCGTCGAACAGCCCGATCACTGCGTCCATCGCATCGCGCTGGTAGGGCTGGTTGCTGTCAAATCTGATTTTCATGGTTATTTTTTGTTTTCAACAGCCAATTTTTCAAACCCGCATTTGCGTTAAGCCTACCTTACACAACGGCATTTGTGTAAGGCAAAGTCAGTTTTACTTTACACAACCGCATCTATTCCCTCGCGCTGATTTTCATGCGGCAAGCCCCAGCAGTTCCTGCTCCATACGCTTAATGCCGGCAATCAGATTTCTGAAACTGCTCGAACGCGCGTTTCCCACTTCCAAATGCTGACCTATCATTCTGGAACCACTTATTTTCTGGTAACGAAGCTTTGTCAACGCAAATAATTCTTTGCTCGGTCTTTGCAGAGAGTCAGGATTCTTGAATTTTGCAGTGCCCTGTTGCTTCGCCAAGCCTTTTATTCCCAAACCTGTTTCGACCGCAGCCAAATCGGCCAAATAAAAACTTTCCAATTCGTGGCAAGCAATACGCACCAGCGCTACACCTTGTCGTCCTGCCTCTGCACAGCGCATCAGCAAGGCATCCTTAACCACGCGGCAATCCGGCGCAGCATCCTGATCGCGCATCACGATAAACCGGGCTTGAGGGTTAATATAACTCCTCATCTTCCGTGCCATTTGTTTTTCGAGGTCTTGTTTGCCCTCAAAAGCCAACAAGCGCGGCTTGACTCCAGCATCGAGTATGCGGGGTAGCAAACTCTCCAGCATGGCTTTTGCCGATTCCTCCTCCAACAGAAAGACCAGCTCCTTCATTGCGGGTCGGCTCCCTCAAAGAAGCCTTGCTTCCACAAGTAGCCCATTTTGTCGCCGTCCGCCATGTATGCGGCGATTTGTGGATCGTCTTTGGCGCGTTGTATTTTAGTATTGCCTTGCGTTTTTACCAGCCAACACACCTCGTCCAACTCAACCGCATTCAAAAAGTCCGGCGAATGTGTGGATACCAGCACTTGCCCGCGGTTGGCATACAGGCGAAACTCTTCAGCCAGCTCGGACATAAGCTTAGGATACAACTGGTTTTCAGGTTCCTCCACGCACAAGAGTGGATGCGGCTTTGGATCGTGGAGAAGCACCAGATAGGCAAACATTTTGATCGTGCCATCTGACACATAGCGGTCAAGAAATGGGGTTTTGAACGAGCCATCTTGGAACCGTAACGTGAGGTAGCCGTCATCCATCAGCAACGGTTCGACCGCGCTCACGCCTGGTACGCGACGTGCCATTGTTTCAAGAATTTTGTTGAAGGTATCGTTATGTTGTTCAAACAAATACTGTGCCACGCGCGGCAGGTTATCGCCCGTCTCGGACAAATGTTCAGAATCGCCAGAAGCTTCCTTACGGCCCCGCGCCGCGCTTATATGGAAATCCGACACATGCCATGATTCAATCAACTGCCGAAAGGCATTGGCAGCTTTGAAGCGTTCGAATTGCCCAAGACCTTTAATGGCTAGAGTATCCGGTGACACCTTTTGATTTTCCCGCGTCAGCCCCTCATCTTTCTTTTTGAAATCTTCTTCGTTGGTAATCGCATACCCGGCACCATTGGAAAAATCCAGGAAGTGATAAGGCTTCCCGCTCGCGCCCCGTTTGTAGCGGAGAATTTCGCGCTTTACATAGGGCACGCCGGATTTTTCCGCAATCTCCAGCGAGTATGTCACCAGTCGGCTCACCCCGGCTATTACCATCCGATACTGAATCTCTATCAGGATGCTATCGCCATCGCTGTCTCGACTGAGCACCTCCTTGAATCTGCCACGGCTATCCAGAGCTTGCCGCACATTGCTTTTCAGGCAATCGTGCAAAAAGCCGAACACGTCGAACAAGGTTGTTTTACCCGAACCGTTGGCACCGACCACCACCAGAAACGGGGGCATGTCTTTCAGGGTAGCATCGCGGAAAGCCTTATAGTTTTTCAGGCGTATGGACTCAATTCTCATTTCATACCTCTACACAGTCTTGAAGATAATCCCGTGCGTCTGTGCTTCCAGCACGGTGTTGGTTTTCAGCGCATCGTTGCCGTCGAACGAGGTATCGAGGCACAGCACCATCTGCGGCTTGCGCGCGAACAGGGCGCGCAGCGTGTCACGGTCGAGGTGCGGTTCGAGGCAGATCAGCAAGTTGCCGTCGGACACGGCAAACGCGGTGCGCTGGCCGATGGCTACGTTCTCCACCCGCGCCGACAGCGGTATCCCGCATTTCAAGATCAGCTCGTACAGCCGGTCTTGAACGCCGCGCCCGGCCAGCACATTGTCGGCATACAGGCTCAACTGCTCCGCCAGTTGCTCGGCGGATTGCGGCGCCTTGTCCGAGCGCCAGATTTTGAAATTACTCGAATCGAGCTTGAAGGCGCGAAAGCCCCAATCCCCCCTGCCCCCCTTTTTCAAAGGGGGGTTAGCTTCGTCAGGCATCGGTTCGGCAAACAATTCCCCTGCGCGCCCCTCCGTTTTTATCCCCCCCTTTGCAAAAGGGGGGCTAGGGGGGGTTTGCATTTGCTTCGCGATCACCCGCCGCACCCGCTCGCGGGTGATGTGCGCGATGGTCGGATACTGCGGGTTGTCGGTTTTTTCGGGAAGCTGGACGAGGATGAACTTGCGGTTGCCGCCGTCTTCCTGATTCAACTCGAGCACCGATTGCGCGGTCGTGCCGGAACCGGCAAAAAAATCCAGCACAATATCGCGAGGCTCATCGTTTTGCTGTGCTGTCTTAATGACCTGATACTTTGCAGCCTTTTCACGCACCATCGGTGGACTCTCTTCATCAGTGCGTCCACCTCCGCCTGCAACTTTTGGCAGGGTCACGATACGGATAAAATTCTTGAGTGTTTCCACGTCTTTGGGAAATTCCAGCGTATTTTTTCCAACCAGTTTTTCCAGCTCCAATGTTCCCGCGCGCCCATCGCGGTAGAACACCGATGAGAAAGGTTCGCTGTCAATCAGGTGAAGGTAACTCTTGCGGCACGGGATGGTTGATTCATCCGCGCCAAAATGGATGAGCGGCGGATTGGCGGCCAGTGCCTCGTCCGTGCGCTTCTCGTCCCAGCGCCAGCCTGTAGAAGGTTTTTTGCATGGCTTCCCGGTCTTGGGGTGCAAAATATCGTAGCGCGGCCTGGAGTCGCGCCCGTCATCCGGGCCGGCGAAATCGGCAGCAAAATACAAACCTCGCTCATCCGACCAGCGGTAATGTTCGTGCGCCCGGCGTGGATCATCCTTGGCTAACGTGGCATACCATGCCCGCATCGAGGTTGAAATGGCTTCGTAATTAACGCCAAGCTGGCCGCGAAAAATCTGGTATTGCGCGAGGACATCATCAGCCCCCGGTTTCTTGCGTCGCCAGATACCCGCAGCCAACAGCGCTTCAATTGATCTGGCGAAGAGCAGCACATACTCGTGCGTCTTGGCAACCAGCTTGGCATCGCCCTTTTTCGATTTCTGCCAAATCAACGCACCAACAAAATTCTCCTCCCCAAATACCTCATCCATTAGCAGCCTCAGGTTATGAACCTCGTGGTCGTCGATGCTGACGAAAATCACGCCGTCTTCTTTCAGCAGGTTGCGCGCCAGAAACAGACGCGGGTACATCATGTTCAGCCAGTTGGAGTGGTAGCGTCCGCTGGTGTCCTTGTTGGTGCTGGTCGCGGTGCCGTCCTCGCCCAGTTGCCCGGTGTAGCGCAGGTATTCGTCCAACCCTTCGCGGAAGTTGTCGGGGTAGATGAATTCGTTGCCGGTGTTGTAGGGCGGGTCGATGTAGATCATCTTGACCTTGGCGTGGTAGGGCTTCTGCAACAGCTTCAGCACTTCCAGGTTGTCGCCCTCGATGATGAGGTTTTCGCTGCTGTCCCAGTTGACGCTCTCAGCGGGCATCGGGCGCAATGTGGCGACGCTGGGCACCTGCACGTTGCGGAACGCATCGCGCTTGCCCGCCCAACTGAGGCCGTAGCGTTCCGGGTTGGTGTCGATGTGCTCGCCCAACGCGGCTTGCAGCTTGGCAAAGTCCACGCGACCTTCGCTGAAGATTTGCGGCGAAGCATCGCGCAGTTGCTCAAGCAAGGCTTCCGTCAAGTCGGCGGAAGTGAGAGGGAGTTTGATGTCGTCAGTCATAATTATTTTTCATCCGGCGTTTTCTTGTATGAGCCCAGCACCTCTTCGGCGGAGTAGGTCTTGGCGTTTCCCAGACTGTTGGACTCGACGCGGCGCTGAACTTCGGCTGCCCAGGACGCCTCAACTTCATCTTGTTCTTCGGGGGAAATGCGCAGCACTTCGCCGTGATAGCAATACACGAGTTGCGTTCCGGTCTGGCGCGCCACGGCACAGGCGCGCTTTGCGGCTCGGCGCATGGCATCTTCCGACAGGCGCAGGTCGGGATCGTGTGCGAGGGAAATCGGTTGCGGGTTCATTTGTTTTCGCTCCAATCCAGTAACACGGGTTCCACACCGGAATTATCACAGTCGAAGGTTGCGTATGAGAGATTAAAACTGCTTGGGCAATCCAGCCTGTTTCAGCACTGCATTTGCGGTATGGCGCGATTTGATTTTGCTGTCTACAGGGAAGCGAATTTCCGTGATCGGGCTGTACCAGATTTCATGATCGCCCCGCCTTGCCGCTCAAAGCGGCACTGGTTGGCGCGCAGCAATTCCTTGAGTTTGGCGGCGTAGTCTGCCATCAGGCATGAAGCCGTCTTGCGGTTTCAAAGCGCCTGCTGAACAGCTCGAACAAAATTTCTTCGCCATCGCCATAACCATTCGCCTCCATAAGTTCCGGGATCATCACCTTGAGTTTGACCATCAAGGCTTCCGTAGTTTCTGCTTCGGTCGCCAGTCCCGGTACATCGTCGCTGGTGGCAACCCAGACACACGCTTCTTCATCCCACTCGGCTCGAACAAATAAGGATTTCATCGTCATTCCTTTCGCTCTTATTTCATTGCTGTGCATCATTTTAGCCCAGGAACAACCGGTACGCCGGGTTGCCGCTCTCGTCCCAGTAGCGGTAGCCGAGGGTGTCGAGGAAGGTCTTCAGCGCCTTCTTGTCGTGGAGCGGCACCTGCATTCCGACCAGCACGCGACCGTAGTCCGCGCCGTGGTTGCGGTAGTGGAACAGGCTGATGTTCCAGTTGTGGCTCATGCTGTTGAGGAAATTCATCAGCGCGCCGGGGCGTTCCGGGAATTCGAAGCGGAACATGATCTCGTCCTTCACTTCCGGGGCGTGGCCGCCGACCAGGTGGCGCAGGTGCAGCTTGGCCATTTCGTTGTCGGACAGGTCGAGCGTGGGCAGGTTGTTGCGCTGCAATTTTTCCACCAGTTCGGCGGTCTCGGACTGGTCTCGCACCTGGATACCGGCGAACACGTGCGCCACTTTCGGGTCGTCGTAGCGGTAGTTGAATTCGGTGATGTTGCGCTTGCCGAGCAGCGCGCAGAATTTGCGGAAGCTGCCGGGCGTTTCGGGAATGGTGACGGCGAGGATCGCCTCGCGCCGTTCGCCGATTTCGGCGCGTTCCGCGACGAAGCGCAGGCGGTCGAAATTCATGTTTGCGCCGCAGGCGATGGCGACCAGCGTCTCGCCCTTGAGCTTTTCGCGCGCGGCATACAGCTTGGCGCCGGCGATGGCGAGCGCGCCCGCCGGTTCGAGGATCGAGCGTGTGTCTTCGAACACGTCCTTGATCGCGGCGCAGGTGGCATCGGTATCCACCAGCACGATCTCGTCGACCAGCTTGCGGCACAAGCGAAAAGTTTCTTGGCCGACCTGCTTGACCGCCACGCCGTCGGCGAACAGCCCGACATGGTCAAGCGTGACGCGCCGCTTGGCTTTCAGCGAGCGGTACATCGCGTCGGAATCGACCGGCTGCACGCCGATTATTTTGATGTTGGGGCGCACTTGCTTGACGTAGGCCGCCACACCGGCGGCCAGCCCGCCGCCGCCGATGGCGCAAAAGATCGCGTGGATCGGCTGGGTGTGCTGGCGCAGGATTTCCATCGCGATAGTGCCCTGCCCGGCGATCACGTCGGGGTCGTCATAGGGATGCACAAAAGTCATGCCTTCCTGTTTCTCCAACTCCCGCGCGTGCGCGCAGGCGTCGGAGTAGGAATCACCATGCAGCACCACTTTCGCGCCGCGCCCCTTCACCGCATCGATCTTGATTTGCGGCGTGGTGACAGGCATCACGATCACCGCCTTGCAGCCGAGCTTCTGCGCGCTGAGCGCGACGCCCTGCGCGTGGTTCCCCGCCGAGGCGGCGATCACGCCGCGCTTCAACTGCTCCGGCGTGAGTTGCGCCATCTTGTTGTACGCGCCGCGCAGCTTGAAGGAAAACACCGGCTGCATGTCTTCGCGCTTGAGCAGCAGCGTGTTGCCGGTACGCGCCGAAAGATTGGGCGCAAGTTCCAGCGGACTTTCGATCGCCACGTCATACACGCGCGCGTTGAGGATGCGTTTCAAATAACCGTTCATGACAGAGTGTCCAAAAAATACCCGCGCAGATTAGCATAAATAGGGCTTCTGGAGCCGCCACATACCCTGGGATGAGTGCGATTCAAGCTGATGTAAAAATATTCCAGATAGTTTAGCAACGTGAAACAACACAAATTCAAACCCCAAACCCCCTCCAGCTCCCCCTTGTCAGGGGGAGAGCCTAAAGCCGTGCTTCGTTCATGTTGATCACCATCCTTGAGATGATCAACCCACTTCTTCAATTCGACCTCAATTTCTTCGCTTCAGGCTTATTCCTCGTTGGAAATACAGCTCTTGTTCAGGCTCATACCACGTTGGACAAGGCTGCGGCTTCACAAAATACCGGAATGCGCATACCATGCGCGCTTGAAGGTTCCCCATGAAATCAATGCAAAGCAATCAAGCACGTAAGCGCCCGGTCAACCTGACACTTAACGAACGCTCCGGCGCGTTTGCCGACGAACACTCCACCCTGTGATGGCGCAGTTCGACGTTCACCGGAACATCGGAAAACAGCGGGAAGCCATTCCCTATGTCGTCGTCCGATCATCACTGTTCGACAGCTACACGCTTGATGCCCCGTGCCTGCTGGCTCTCATTCCATAATTTATCCAAAGGTTCACGATGTACCCAGTCCACGATATTGATGCGATCCTTTTATTGTCCATGTCGCTCGCTGCGAAGCGACACCCGGCTAACCTTGTCGAAATTATCGCTGCTGCCGATCTGACTCAAGGCGCTATTCCTCTCGAAACCAAATTGTCCGACTCGTTTTATCGGCTTTCCGAATACGGTTTGATCTGCGCGCAGGATGGCGGTTACACGCTGACGCCGGATGCGCGGCAAATGTTGACCGGCCACGCAAAAAAAGCCCTGGCCCCGGAACGCATCTACGACATCAAAGAACATCTCGCCGACCTCCACCTCAACGGCGAACACGCGATCATTCTGCTGACGGTGGAACAAATCGCCGAAGCCATTGCCGCGCATCAGGCCAACAAAAGAATCGCCGGAAAAAACCTGCTGATGCCCAAACCCAAGCCGGTAGAGGACTACAACAAACGTCCGGGACAGCGCAAGCCTTTCAAATCTTTTGCAACGCGCCGACGCAAGGAGGGGTAAACGCATGACCCATACCAACCCGCCCTCCTTGCCTGCAACGCCCGACACAACCAGCCGCTCTTTCAGCGAGCTGCCGCTGTCGCCCGGCACACAGGCGACCTTGCAGCAGCTAGGCTACCTGACGATGACGCCGATACAGGCGGCCAGCCTGCCGATTGCTCTGGCAGGCCACGACCTGATCGCGCAGGCGAAGACCGGTAGCGGCAAGACGGCGGCGTTCGCGTTGCCGCTGCTCACCAATCTGAACCCGCGCCGCTTTGCAGTGCAGGCGATGGTGCTGTGCCCGACGCGCGAGCTGGCGGATCAGGTGACGCAGGAGATCCGCCGTCTGGCGCGCTCCGCCGACAATATCAAGATTCTCACACTATGCGGCGGCAGCATCATGCGCACGCAGACCAGCAGTCTGGAGCATGGCGCGCACATCGTGGTCGGCACACCGGGGCGCATCATGGATCACATGGAACGCGGCACGCTGAATCTGGAGGCGCTCAACACGCTGGTGCTCGACGAGGCGGACCGGATGCTGGACATGGGCTTTGTCGAGGACATCGCCTATGTCGCGAAACGTTGCCCGGCAGAGCGCCAGACGCTGCTGTTCTCGGCGACCTACCCCGAAGGCATTGCGCGGCTGGCGCGCCAATTCATGCGCGCGCCGCAGGAAGTGAAGCTGCTGGAACAGCACGAGGAAAGCAAGATACGCCAGCGCTTCTACAAGGTGGAAGACGGGGATAGATTGCAGGCTGTCGCCACGCTGCTCAAGCATTACCGCCCGGTCAGCACGCTGGCCTTCTGCAACACCAAGCAGCAATGCCGCTCGCTACTGGAAGTGCTGCATGCGCAGGGCATCAAGGCGCTAACGCTGAACGGCGACATGGAACAGCGCGAGCGCGATCAGGTGCTGATCCAGTTCGCCAATCGCAGTTGCTCGGTGCTGGTCGCGACCGATGTTGCGGCGCGGGGATTAGACATCGCGCAACTTGAGGCGGTAATCAATGTCGATGTTACGCCCGACCCGGAGGTGCATATCCACCGCATCGGACGCACCGGCCGCGCCGACGAGAACGGCTGGGCGCTGAGCCTGTGCAGCCCGAGCGAGCGCAACCGCATTATCGGCATCGCAAAAATGATGCGCATCGAACCGGAGTGGCATGAGCTGGGCGAGTTGCCAGGTGCCGATGAAGCGCCGCTGGTGCCGCCGATGGTCACGCTGCTGATACTCGGCGGGCGCAAGGAAAAGATCCGCCCCGGCGACGTGCTGGGCGCGCTCACCGGCGAAGCGGGCTTCACCCGCGAACAGGTCGGCAAGATCACCGTCACCGATCAGACCACCTACGTCGCCGTCGCGCGCAACATCGCCCACGAAGCGGTACGCAAATTGTCGGCGGGCAAGTTGAAGGGCAAGACGGTGAAGGTGCGCGCGCTGTAGGGTGGCTTCAGTGTGTGGCGAAGCCTGTCCCGAGCCTGCCGAAGGGTGGGGATGACGAATTAATCTGCGCTTCCCTAGCGCTTGAGGCAGGCGAATTTCCACAAAATTTCGACGCCGCTGTCGGGGGTAACCGGCTTCCACCTGGTAGCAAAAGAGTCGCTATAAACCACTTTCCCCTTGCCCATATTAGCCGAATGCTGTGAGGAAGCGCGCCGTCTCATTTTCGTGGCCTTGCAGTCGTATTCATTTTGATCCTTGGCAGACAAATACTCTTCACCCATATCTTTCTGGGGCGTCTTGAAGTCGGTCAAATGCCACATGGTCGCCATATTGCCCGTTCGCTGAATGGTGGCCGTGTCGACAAAGATAGTGGTGCTTTTATTACTGCCCACAGCTATCCACTCCGCCATTGCACTATGGCTCACTACGGTTAACAGCATCATCAAAATAATTCTACGCATTGCCACTCCCTATAATAAACCCAGATAATCCATTGGAGCGTAGGTCGGGCTTCAGCCCGACATGTCGGGTTAAAACCCGACCTACAACCCATTGATTTTCAATACCCCAATAGCTAATGAACTATCTGGGGTAAATTGAACTGCATCTGCATCTCACCTCCGGTTTTTCACTTTCCAGCGGGCTTTTAAATTTTCCAGCAGAGGCCGTGCGGCGCGAGCAGTCGCGGAAGATCTGGACGCCCGTCAGCGTCGCTCCGTCCACCACAGCGTGGCCAGGCCCAGCGCCAAAAACAAACCCGTCATGCCCGTGGCGCTGATGAAAGGCTGCCAGTCGTTGAGCGCGCCCAGGCTGGCGAACAGCCGCCCGGCGAAGTGAAACACCAACCCCAGCACGATGCCCATGAAGATCATCGCACCGACCCCGCCGGAGCGCCGCTGATAGGATGCGAACGGCAGCGCCAGCAGCATCATGACCATTAGCGCGAACGGATAAACCAGCTTGCTCCACATGGCGATTTCATAGCGCGCACTTTTTTGCTTGTTGTCTTTCAGGTGGCCGGCATATTGATACAGGCCGTAAGCGGACATTTGTTCCGGCACCACCAGCAGCACGCTTAGAAGATCCGGGTTTAATGCCGAACGCCACTCCAGGCTGGGGACAGCGTCAATACTGGTTCCATGTTTGTCGAAACGCGTCTCCAGCACACCCTCCAGCAACCAGCGCCCCGGCTCGATGAAATGCGCCTGCTTGGCATTGGTGATGGCCTGCAGGCGATAGTCCTCGCTGAAGCGGTAAATGTCGATATTCAGCAAGCTGGTATCGGGCATCACGTTTTTCACGTTCACGAAGCTGCGCTCGTCCTTGACCCACACGCCGGAACGAAATTCCTTGAGCGTGACCTGTGCATTCTGCGCCTTGAGACGAAGTTGCTGCGCCATCTGCTCGCTCGGCGGCGCGACAAACTCGCCGATCACGAAACTCAGCACCGCCAGCGGCAGTGCAATCTTGAACAGCGCGACTATCATTTGCCACAGCGATGCGCCGGAAGCGCGATAAATGGTGAGCTCGGAGTTGGCCGCCATCTGCACCAGCGCGAAAATAGCACCGACCAGCACCGCCACCGGGAACAATTCATGGACATGGCCGGGAACGGTCAACACCACGAACAGCAACACATAGCCCAGGTGATATTGCCCCTGCCCCATCACGTTCAGCTCGTGGATCAAGTCGAGAAAAGCGAACAGCATGAGGAGTGCGGCGAACACCAGCGCGATGCTGAAGTAAATCTCGCGGCCCAGGTAGCGTGTCAGCAGGTTCACGGCTGCACCTCTGCCCGCCTGGCTGCGGCCTGATTTTCAGCAGCCTTTTTTTCAACGGCCTGATTCTCAGCATTCGGGCGCGCCCCACCCAACAACCTGCGCAACGAGAACATCGATATGCGCCGATAAAACATCAACGCCGTCAGCACCAGCATCACCGCATGGATGCCCCACAAGCCGATGCCCGGCGACAGCTTGCCCTGGCCGACCCAGGCGTTGGTCACACTGATCATGTTGTTGTAGAGCATATACAACACAATCGCCAGAATCAGGTTGAGCGAACGGCCGGCGCGCGGATTGACATAACTCAAGGGGATCGCCAGCAACGCGAGTATGGCGGCGCTGATCGGCAGCCCCACGCGCCATTCCAGTTCCGCGATATTCTTCAGAGTGCGGTTTCGCCATAACTCGGGCGTTGACATGATGCGCGCCCAGAGCTGGGTCTGCTTGACCGGTGCGCTGTCGATGCGGATCGCATAGCGCTCGAACTCCACAATGTTGTAATCGCGCTGCCCGGGCACCCCTTCATAGCGTGTGCCGTTAAGCAGCACCAGAAAACGATCCCCGTTCGGCAAGGTTTCCTGCACCCCCTGCCGCGCCACCATCGTGCCCAGTTTGCCGTTTTGCTCCGATTGGACAAAAATGTTGCCAACGCGATTGGAGCCGGCATCGACGTTCTCGATGAAATACACCCGATCCGCCTGCCTGGATTCGCGGAATGTGCCCGGTGTGGCGGCGGCCACATCATCGCGGCTCTCCAGCTTGTTCTTGAACTCTTCGGCTTTGTGCAACGCCCACGGCGACAACACCAGACTGAGCAACGCAATCACCCCGAGCACCGGCAGCGCATACCACAGCACCGGGCGTATCCAGCGCGTCAAACCGATGCCCGCGCTGAACCACACCACCATCTCGCTGTCGCGGTAACAACGCGACAAGGTGAGGATGATGGAAACAAACAGGCTGACGGAAAGCAGCACCGGCAGGTAGCTCATCGCGCTGAAACCCAACAGCGCCAATACGCCCTCCACCGCCAGCCTGCCGCTGACCGCGTCGCCCAGCAGGCGGATCAACTGGCTGACCACCACGATGCCGAGCAATACCGCAAACACCAGCAAGCCATTGCTGACAAATTCGCTCACCAGCGTGCGATGAAAAAGCCCAAAGCGAAACGGCTTTGACTTTATGCGGTGAGTTTGCGGATAATCAGACATTGAGCAACAGTTTTTTCTATAAGGAGCATCGCGTGGAATTTAGCATAAAACAAAGCAGTCCGGAGAAGCAGCACAGCGGATGCGTGGTCGTCGGCGTCTATGAAGACGGCAAACTCTCACCAGAAGCACAGGCGCTCGACAAGGCTGCCGCGCACCAATTGAGCGATCTCGTCGCGCGCGGCGACCTGGATGGCAAGACCGGCAGCACGCTGTTGCTGCATCACGCGAACGGCTCCGCCGCCGAGCGCGTATTGCTGGTCGGGCTTGGCAAGGCCGCCGAGTTCGGCGCCAAACAGTATCTCGATGCGCTGGGCGCCGTTTTCAACGCGCTGAAAAAAACTGCGGTCAAGGATGCCGCCTTGTTTCTCACCGACCTTGCGGTCAAGGAACGCGACGAGAACTGGAAAATCAAGCAGGCGGTGTTGGCCGCCGCCGAATCCGGCTACCGTTGCGACCAGCTCAAGAGCAAGCCCGCCGCCGCGCCGACGCTGCGCAAGATTCTGCTGGGCTGTGCCGACAAACCCAAAGCCGCCGCGCAACAGGCGCTCGAACAGGCCGCAGCCACCGCGCACGGCATGAAGCTGGCCAAGGATCTGGGCAACCTGCCCGGCAATGTCTGCACACCCACCTACCTCGCCGATCAGGCCGAAACCCTCGCCAAAAAATATAAGCTCAAGGCGACGGTGCTGGAAGAAAAGGACATGCAGAAACTCGGCATGCATTCCCTGCTGTCGGTCACGCGCGGCAGCCACCAGCCCGCCAAACTGATCACGCTCGAATATCACGGCGGCGACAAGAAGCACAAACCCGTCGTGCTGGTGGGCAAGGGCATCACCTTCGACAGCGGCGGCATCTCGCTCAAGCCGGGCGCGGAAATGGACGAGATGAAGTACGACATGTGCGGCGCGGCCAGCGTGCTCGGCACGATGCAGGCGATCGCCGAAATGAAACTGAAGCTGAACGTGGTCGCGGTGATCCCGAGCTGCGAAAATATGCCCGGCGGTTCGGCCAGCAAGCCCGGCGACATCGTCACCAGCATGTCCGGGAAAACCATCGAAATCCTCAACACCGATGCCGAAGGCCGCCTGATCCTGTGCGATGCGCTGACCTACGCGGGCAAGTTCGAACCGGACACCGTGGTGGATATCGCCACGCTCACCGGCGCCTGCGTCATCGCGCTGGGGCATGTCGCCACCGGCCTGTTCAGCAACCAGGACAAACTCGCCGGGGAATTGCTGGCGGCGGGCGAGCAGGCGCACGACCGCGCCTGGCAACTGCCGCTGTGGGAAGACTACCAACCGCTGCTGGACAGCAACTTCGCCGACATGCAGAACATCGGCGGACGCGCCGGCGGAACCATCACCGCCGCGTGTTTCCTGTCGCGCTTCGCCAAGGATTACCGCTGGGCGCATCTGGACATCGCCGGTACCGCGTGGAAATCCGGCAAGGAGAAAGGCGCGACCGGGCGACCGGTGCCGCTGCTCACGCAGTATTTAATCAACCTGGCAAACAGCAAATGATTTTTGCCACAGAGACCACAGAGTACACAGAGAAAACCATCTGCTTTCCTCTCTGTGATCTCTGTGCGCTCTGTGGCCAAATTATTTTTACGCCATGACTAAAATCGATTTCTACACCGGCTCTGCCGACAAGCTGCGCACCGCCTGCCAGTTGAGCCACAAGGCGATGCAGAACGGCGTGCATGTGGCGCTCAGCGCGCCGGATACGGCGGCCATCGACGCGTTGGACAAACTGCTCTGGCACTATCCCGCCACGGCGTTCATCCCGCATTGCCGCAGCGATGCCGAAGAGGCGGCGCAATGTCCTGTCGTGCTGAACAGCGGCAACGACAGGTTTCCCCATCACGACCTGCTGATCAGCCTGCATGATGAATGCGTCTCGTTCTTCAGCCGCTTCGAACGCGTCATCGAAATCGTCAGCGGCGATGCAGAAGACAGCCGCAAGGGGCGCGAGCGTTACAAGTTTTACAAGGATCGCGGCTACGAACTGCGCCATATCGACCTGTCCGGGCATACCCCATGAATGCGGAAGCGCCCGGCATTCAGTTGCCGGAAAACCAACTGCCGGAGAGCCAACCGCTGGGCAACCAAGCGCCAGGCAGCAAGCTACCGGACAACCTGCCGGTGCTGACCCAGGTGGTTCCCTCCTTGTCAGACGAGCTGCCGACGCTCACTGAAATTATTGAACCGGAACCCCCACTCCCCGCCCCCGCGCTCAGCGAGGAACAAATACAGCAACTGCTGAAACAAATCGAGCCACACATTGAAGCCGTGTTCACGCAGAAGCTCAACCTCCATCTCGAAAAATTGCAGCGCCTCGCCGTCAAGCAAGCCGTCAATGAATTTCGCGCCGCCCTGCCGCAGTTGTTGCGCGACATCCTGAAAACGCCTCCCGATCCATGCCCGTAACGATGTTTTTTTACGCTCGCGCCTCTGTATATTGGCGAGTTCTCAGTTTTTTGACCCAAATGGCGTAGCCGTGCGCCAATTGCACCGTAAAAAGGCGACGACGCGGTTTTGTGTGGCGCGCTCTGGTTGGCCGATGGCGCTTATTTCAATACCTCCCAGTGCCCACCTTTTTGCGGGCCAACGTATCTCAACCGCCCCGCCTTAACCAGCTTGGAACTGGCGAGTTCAACGGCACGTAGCGTCTTTTCAATCTCGGCGGCAACTTGGGCAAGCGTCATAGCCGGATTTGCCTCCAATAACTGAAGAATTTTCTCCGGCGTTTTGACCGAAGTTTTGACCGAAGTTTTCACCGAAGTTTTCTGGCTATCATCCCCCAACAAACGCGCGGCATCTTGCTCGCCCAGTGCCTTGATCAAGTGTTGCGGGCTGGCATGAAAGGTCAACATCAGGCCAGACATTCCGTAGTCGTAGAGTGGCGGCGCAAGATCATATTCTTTGCACTCGCGATTGATTTTTTCGATGCCGCGCCCCCACGACTCGATATAACCGGCGCGGAAGAAGGCGTTGGCAATAAGCGGGTTGTATGGTGCCGAAGGATGCTTGCCCATCAGCCGTTCCAGTGTCCAGTCTTGCGGCAATTGCCCCGAACTCCAGAGCACGATTTTGTCGTGATACACACTGATCTGAATCGGTATCCCGCTGCTGTAATCCTTATGCACCACCGCATTCAGCAACGCCTCGCGCAAGGCCGCATAAGGAAACAAGAAGGCCTCTATTCGTTGCAGACCTTCATAGCTGATATAGGCTTTGAGATACTTGGAGAACAGAATTTCCAGCACCTTCTCGACCTGTTCAAACAAGTTGCCGTGGATCTCGTCCTGATAACGCAAATCGTCGTCAGTCACGAAGAAACCGATTTTTATGTATGCACCGCTGACAAATTTTTCCGGCTGATCGTAAAACAGCAAGGTCGCCGCGCGCTTGAGATAACTACCTTCCTTGAGCTCCATATTTTCGAGCAGGGAATCGTTGTCATCGGCCAGCACCTCTTCACTCATGCGCCCGCTCTTAACTGCCTTGGACTTGAATAGCTTGAAAGCCGCATCACTGCAATCATCCGCGTGAAACCCCGGCATCGGCACACCGTCCCAACGCCAGCCCCGCTTTTGCAGCAGGAATTTTTCCAGCGCAGCACCCTTCAATTCCTGCTTCGTGCTGCCGCTGCGAAAGTGATACTCGCCCTTGTAACTGATGGGGCTGGGGTAAGCCTCCACCACAATTTCCAGCCAGTCCTTACCGTCATCGCTATGCAAATTCACCGGAACCACCATGCCCAAAATATCCCGCACCTTATTGGGAATATCCTCCAGCAACTTCGCCGCATTGGCCACGCCCAACACCTCGCCCTTATCATTCTTTCCGATCACCAACGTGCCGCCCTGCGCATTGGCAAAGCCGCATATCCACTTCAGATATTCATCGCGCCACGATTGCTTCCATTCGATGATTTGGTTTTCTTTCATATCAGGCGATCCTTTAATGGGCGACTTGAGCATCATGGCTTCATCTCGGAAAGCAATGCAGCGAGCGGGCTGTCGGGGGCAATATAGGGGGCGACAATTTCTGTTGCCAGTGTAATGACCAAGCGATTGCGTGCCAATGATGTGGCGCGCGTGGTGCGGGTAACGCTGGGGGCGAAGGCGGTGATGACCAGCATCCGGCCTGCTGCCAGCGGTTCGCGCTCTTCGGGTTGCGGGTGATATTCGGTCATGCCGCGTGCCAGCACTTTTACCGCGCGGCCACAGCGCCGGAGCACCGAGCGCAGCACCTGTTGCTCCAGCGGCGAATGGAAGCCGCTAACGATGACCCGGCCAGCCTGCACCCATTCCGGCACGCGGTCGAGGGTTTCGAGCAGGACATGGCCGGTACATTCGCGGGATGAGATGAGGCCGAGCAGCGGTTCGTCGAGCAATGCCGCGTTACCGACACCAGTCAACTGTTCGGGCGCATCAGTGCCGAGACGATCGCGCAGGATGTCCAGCCATCTATCCTGTGAGGCCGCATCAATTGCCGATTTCATTCCGGCCTTTGACGATTTTCAGTATGCGAAAACATCCATCGCCACCGACCGGGCAGGCTGGCGCCGCTCGTGCAGCATTTTGCGGATGCCTTCGGCTGTCTCGGCGTCGAAGGTCTTTTCGCCGCACTGCATACGGACAGTCGCCGGAATGTGCTCGACCAGCGCATAGTGCCCGTTGACGTGGAATACTTCTTTCACCTCTTCGCGGCGGAACTCGCTGCCGCCGCAGGCTTTGCATTTCGACATGATCATTTTCTCCTTTCGATGTAATTGACCCATTCCGCTGGATCAGTTATGTAGGGTGGTCAGGGTTTTATGCCCACGCGGTTCCGGTTCCGCGTGGGCACAGAGGCGTGCCCACCCTTCTACGAAGCTCATGCCTCGGTCTTGAGCTTCGCCATGTCGATGACGAAGCGGTAACGCACGTCGCTCTTCAGCATCCGTTCGTAGGCCGTGTTGATGTAGTGCATCGGGATCGTCTCGATGTCGGAGACGATGCCATGCTCCGCGCAGAAGTCGAGCATCTCCTGTGTCTCGCGAATCCCTCCGATCAACGAGCCCGCGATACTGCGGCGCTTGAGGATGAGCCCGAATACGTTCGGCGAAGGATGAGGCTCGGCGGGTGCGCCGACCAGCGTCATCGTGCCATCGCGCTTCAGCAGTTGGAGGTAGGTATCCAATTGATGCGGGGCGGCGACCGTGTTCAGGATGAAGTCGAGCTGGCCAGCATGGCGGGCCAACTGCGCGGTGTCGGTGGAAACGCACACCTCGTCCGCCCCGAGGCGCAGGCCGTCGGCGACCTTGGCGGGCGAGGTGGTGAACAGCACGACGTGCGCGCCCATCGCGTGTGCCAGTTTGACGCCCATGTGGCCGAGGCCACCGAGGCCGACGACACCAACCTTCTTGCCGGGCCCGGCACCCCAATGACGCAGCGGGGAATAGGTGGTGATGCCGGCACAGAGCAGGGGCGCCACGCCGGCGAGATCCTTCTCGGCATGGTTAATGCGCAAGACGAACGCCCCCTTGACGACGAGGGTCTGCGAGTAGCCGCCGTAGGTGTTCTCGCCCCCGTAAAGCGGCCCGTTGTAGGTGCCGGTAAATCCATTATCGCAATACTGCTCCTCGCCCTCGTGGCAAGGCGAGCAATGGCCGCAGCTATCGACCATGCAGCCGACCCCGACGAGATCGCCCAACTTGAATTTCGTTATCTGCGCGCCGACGGCCACGACGCGGCCGACGATCTCGTGGCCAGGAACCGATGGGTAGAGCGTGTTCTTCCATTCGTTGCGCGCGGTGTGCAGGTCGGAATGGCACACGCCGCAGTGGGTGATGTCGATCTGCACGTCATCCACGCCCAGCGTGCGCCGGGGGATTTCCATCGGTTCGAGCAACTGGTCGCTCGCGCGGGTACCATAGGCTTTGATGATCATCGTATGACTCCTTGTGTTAGATGCTTGTTGAAGAACGCCGTGAGCTTGTCCCACGGAATAACGATTGCGCCCTACGCAGACTGGGTTCTGATTTTCGATTTAAATTCGACCACGGCCCCTTTTACCTCCACCAGTAATCGCTTCGGGGTCTTGGCCGTATTCCTTAACCAGTTTTTCAATGGCCTGTTGATCGCCGCGCTCATACGCGAGGTTCAAGCGAGCGGAAACAGTTTGAGGCGCGGCTCCACTTCCGCTATCGCTTCAAAATCACGGTCATCGTGGAGCAGGGGTATCCTGTGTTCAATCGCAATACGCGCCACCAGACAATCATGTGGGCTACGCGGAGTGTAGCCCTGCTGGCGGCAGCGCATGTAGAGCTCCGCTGCTGCCTCCCATGTCTCGATCGGATGGGCGGGGTTGAGAAAGGGTAGCGTGCGGAAATAGCGTTTGAGTTTGGTGAAGCGCTCGGGCGTGGCTGCGCCTTGCAAAATTTCCTGATAAATCACCGCTGTCAGCGCAGCCTCGCGCCGGGGCAGCAACTCGCGCAGCGCGAGCGTTTGCGATGTTTGCACCTCACGCAGCAAATCTATCCAGACCGAGCTGTCAACCAGGATCACGGCGCGTACCCATGCGTGAGCGCACGGCACGCACGTCATAATCCGGCGCGATCATGTCCTGCCCCACCAAGTCGAGAATGTCCTTTTGTTTGGCCGATGTCACCAGCCGGCGCAAAGCCAATTCCACCACTTCGCGTTTGGTTTTGACACCGGATAACTTCATGGCGTCCGCTACCAGTTGATCATCAATCACAATATTAGTCCTCATATACACCTCCTCATGTGTATTCTATCCTTTAACCAAACCCCGCAAAAACTCTATTTTGTCGTTCAGTGCATTTTGATGTGTGAGCGCGCCAACAATCTTGCGTAACTACTCGGGTGTCGTCGTTTTTTCTTTCCCTCATGCATTGCAAAGAACGTGCTTACGAAAGCTCAAATCTGGCCAGACCCAATACCTCAGTCGCGGCACACAACCGGCGGTCAATGCTGGCGACTCGGGCATCCATGCGGCGGGCGACCGCCAGATGCAGTGCGCCCCCTGCCCGCAGGGTGGCGGGCGATTCGAAGAGCATTCGGGTGATCTCATCGCGGGCACGCTGGCGCAGTGTAAGCGCGCTCGAACAACGAGATCAGCATGCTGAAGATGATGAACATGCGCTCGCGCTGTTCGGCGGAGAGGGCGGGCGTTTCCTCGTTGGCAAACAGGCGCAGGTCGGGATTCTCCAGCACGATTTTGAGGAATGCCTGATAGTTGTCCGAGAGCAGTTGATAGACTTCCTCTTCCTCGTTGTTACGATCCTTGCTCTGTTCGAAGATAAATACCGCAATCGCCAGCGACAGGCCAATGACGGTCACGACGTAACTCAGCAACTCCCAGGTTTCCAGCGCGGATCAGGCCAGCCCCATCATCACCAGCGCGATAAACGCGGTGAGCAGCACGGTGGCGAGCGAAGCACCCAGCGCGATGTTGACGGTGGCCTGCAAACGACACGAAGCGGAACATTGTGTAGTTTTTCAGGGCGTTGACGGAACGGTATGGCTAGGTACATTAGGCTTAACCATGCTTGCTGCTGACTTTCCCATTCTTTCTTTTTCTAGCCTCTCGTAAATGGATTTGCTGTCTTCTGCGCCGATTGATTTCCTGTAATTATTATCACTGTCAACAACTATCTTTGCCCATGCCTGCATACAATTTAAATTTTCTGCCGTATAAATGGCATCAATCTCTTCTTTCTTAACAACATCGGAGAACTTATTGAACGCCTGTAGCAAACTATCGGCGTCAGCCGTTTGACTAAAATCAACCAATTTTTTGTATTCCTCCAGCACAGTTCGCTTCTTTGGCGGCGTCATGCAGTCGGAAATAGGTGGCGGTATTCCTGGCCCAGCAAGCACCATCCCCTTTAATAACCCATCTTTAGCTTGTTTAGAAAACGGAATTGGCGAATTAGAATCGAGTACATTTACTGCCCATTTGCGCAAGTCAGGTTCTTGCTTCGAAGGATCGTCTTTCAGTATTCCAGCAGCGATAGAAACATAGTCCTTTTTGAGTCCTTCTTCAGCAAATTGCTTCTGAACAAAATACCCCATCACAGCAAGCACAAGTGGAATTGCTATAGACGAGCATATTGATGCAATAGACTGAATACGCTAAAGATTATCTTTTTCAATTGACATGTTTTATGTGATTCCTATATTCGTTGTGTGACATGCTCAACATGATCTCTGCCACGAATACAGAATCTAAGCATACTTCAGCCATTGCATAAATTTTAGAAATTTGCGCTTAATTGATGGTCTCAATGGCGTTGAGATATGTTTGAAATTCCGCTTTTGGCACATTGCCGAACATGATGTTGCATTTTTGTCAGCCCAAGAGCAACCCATCGCTACTTTACGTTCAGGTCTGTTGGAATAAGAATTCCACGCCCGATACAGGCTACGCATTCTGTCCGCTGGCTGCGAGCTTTTGTATGTAGTCCGAAAACTCGGGGTCTTCACCGCGCAGCAAGGTTGGCAATGCGGCGCGGAAATCGGCGCGGTTGCACCATTCGCCCATGTAGTCTTCCCAGGAGCGCCAGCGTCTTGACTGTTTTTCCGTCATGCCGTCTTCATAGAGCAGCAGATAGGCGCGCTCGAACAACGAGATCAGCATGCTGAAGATGATGAACATGCGCTCGCGCTGCTCCGGCGAGAGGGCGGGCGTTTCCTCATTGGCGAACAGGCGCAGGTCGGGATGCTCCAGCGCGATTTTGAGGAATTCCTGATAGTTGTCGGAGAGCAGTTGATAGACTTCCTCTTCCTCGTTGTTGCGCTCCTTGCGCTGTTCGAAGACGAACACCGCAATCGCCAGCGGCAGGCCGATGACGGTTACCACATAACTCAGCAGCTCCCAGGTTTCCAGTGCGGACATCAGACCAGCCCCATCATCACCAGCGCGATGAAGGCCGCGAACAGTGCGAAGTGGCTGATGCCTTCGATGGCATTTGTCTCGCCGTCGTGCAGGTTGTTCATCACGGCGAGGAAGGTCAGCAGCAGCATCCCTCCCTGAACCGGCGTGAGCGCCATCTCGATGCGGTCGCCGGTGAACAGCGCGATGGTCTCGATCACCGGCAGCGTGAGCAGCACGGTGGCGAGCGAAGCGCCCAGCGCGATGTTGACGGTGGTTTGCATGCGGTTGTTCTGCGCCGCCCTGAGCGCGGTAAGAATTTCCGGGCTGGCGGAGATCAGCGCCACCAGTACCGCCGGGATCGACTTCGGCAGGCTGCTGCCGGCCAAGCCGGCATCCAGCAGCACCGACAATACTTCCGAAAGCACGCCGACCAGCACAATCGCGCCGAGCATCATCGCAACATGCAGCGCATTCGGGCTATGCTCGATGTCATGTGCCTCCTCTTCAGTGCTTGAGATATATTCGAAAAAATTGCGGTGCTCTACCGTTTGCAGGCGCAGGAAACCCATGTACATGACCGCCATGATGACGATGGAAAAGACCGAGTAGGTCTTCCATTGAGTTCCCGGCACGAAGTCAGGGATGAACATGCCGATGCCGATGGCGACCAGCAGCATCGCGACGAAGGAGTTGGCCGACGAGATGTTGTATTTGGTGCTGCCGTGTTTCAGGCCGCCGACGATGGCCGCGAGGCCGAGGATGCCGTTGATGTCGAACATCACGGCGGCAAATACCGTGTCGCGCGCCAGCGTCGGGTTGGGCGCGCCCTGCAACAGCACGATCAGGATCACCACCTCGACGGACACGGCGGCCAGCGTGAGGATCAGCGTGCCGTATGGCTCGCCGAAACGTATCGCCAATACCTCGGCATGGTGGGCAATGCGGAACGCCACGCCGATGATCGCGGCGAGGATCACCAGCAGCAACCCCCACAGCGCCGCACCGCCGTGTTCTACGGCGCTGTGCTCGAGAGTGAAACCCAGCCCGAGAACGATCAGGGCGAGGGCAATCGGGAATTCGGTTTTGAGATATTTCATGGCTGTATCGGGCGCAATAAATAATGTTGCGCACCCTAACCGGAAGGGAATGAAGCGTCAACTCGCGCTGCGGCATGGTTGCATTCGAAAGTGGTGGACGCATTCAAACTGCGAGTGTGAACAACCCCAAACCCCCTCCAGCTCCCCCTTGTCAGGGGGAGAGCAATGCTCCTCCCCTGACAAGGGGAGGCTGGGAGGGGTTAGGTTTTTGGGTTGCACCACCACTTTCGAATGCACCCTGCGGCATGGGTGCATTCGACAGTGGTGGTAACCCCATCCACCGTTCGCACTGAGCCAAGGAAGCCCCGCATCCGCGAGGCAAGGCGTGAGCAGGAAACAGCATACATCCCAAGACCAAACCCCCTCCAGCTCCCCCTCCAGATACCAACGCCCAACCACCCCCTGCGCACCGAGTGCTTCGCTTCCCCCTTTGCAAAAGGTGGACTGAGGGGGATTTGAAGTGCGCCGCTCTCTCGCCACCTGCTGTAAATCCCCCCTGCCCCCCTTTTTCAAAGGGGGGGTATCACCCCTCCCATCTCTCCTCATGCAACAGGGGAAGGAGAAAACAGCCACACCTGAGTAGTTGCCCTACCAATAGAATTGCCACCACTTTCGAATGCACCCCTGCGGCATATTGGCAGGTTACCTTCCTGCCCCTTTGCTATAATCACGCGCTCTTCAAACTGGCTGGCCGGAATGCCTGATACGGCACCGCCAGCGTCGCAATGGAAACTCAGAATGGAACTCGCCAAAAGTTTTGAACCGAAAGACATCGAAGCCCGCTGGTATCCCCAGTGGGAGCAATCCGGCTACTTCAAAGCCGGACTCGACCCGAACAAAACCGACAACTTTTGCATCCTGCTGCCGCCGCCCAACGTGACTGGCACGCTGCACATGGGGCACGGCTTCAACCAGACCCTGATGGACGCGCTGACGCGCTATCACCGGATGCGTGGTGACAACACGCTGTGGCAACCGGGCACCGACCATGCGGGCATCGCGACGCAGATCGTTGTCGAACGTCAACTCGACGCGCAAGGCATTTCGCGCCACGACCTCGGGCGCGAGAAGTTCATCGAGAAAGTCTGGGAATGGAAGGAATACTCCGGCAACACCATCACCCAGCAGATGCGCCGTCTCGGCACTTCGCCGGACTGGTCGCGCGAACGCTTCACGATGGACCCCGGTTTGAACAAGACCGTCACCGAAACTTTCGTGCGCCTGTTCAACGAAGGCCTGATCTATCGCGGCAAGCGTCTGGTGAACTGGGACCCGAAGCTGCATACCGCCGTATCCGATCTGGAAGTGGTGCAGGAGGAAGAAGATGGCTTCATGTGGCATATCCGCTATCCGCTGGCCGAACCCGATGCCGTACACGGTTTGACCCACCTCACCGTCGCCACCACCCGCCCCGAAACCATGCTGGGCGACGTGGCGGTGATGGTGCATCCCGAAGACGAACGCTATAAACATCTGATCGGAAAAAAAGTAAAACTGCCGCTGTGCGAGCGCGACATTCCCATCATCGCCGACGATTATGTGGACAAGGAATTCGGCACAGGTTGCGTGAAGGTCACTCCCGCGCATGATTTCAACGACTATGCGGTTGGGCAGCGCCACAACCTGGAGATGATCTCCATCCTCACGCTCGATGCCAAAATTAACGAGTATGCGCCCAGGCAGTACCAAGGTTTGGACCGTTTCGATGCGCGCAAACAGATCGTGGCCGATCTCGAAGCCGCAGGCGTATTTGAAAAAGCCGACAAACACAAACTCAAGGTGCCGCGCGGCGACCGCACCGGCGTGGTGATCGAGCCGATGCTCACCGACCAGTGGTTTGTCGCGATGAGCAAGCCGGGTGCAGAAGGCAAGAGCATCACCGGGCAAGCGCTGGAATGCGTGGCTTCGGGCGAGATCAAATTCGTTCCCGAAAACTGGGTAAACACCTACAACCAGTGGCTGAACAACATTCAGGACTGGTGCATCTCGCGGCAACTGTGGTGGGGACACCAGATTCCCGCGTGGTACGGCGTGAACGGCGAAGTGTTCGTCGCGCACGACGAGGCCGAGGCGCGCCATCTGGCGGACAAGGCCGGTTACGCCGGACAGCTTGATCGCGACAGCGACGTGCTCGACACCTGGTTCTCTTCCGCGCTGTGGCCGTTCTCAACACTGGACTGGGTGGGCGATGCGGACAAGGATGCAAAGAACCCGTTCGTGCAGCAATACCTGCCGTCGTCGGTGCTGGTCACCGGCTTCGACATCATTTTCTTCTGGGTGGCGCGCATGGTGATGATGACCAAGCACATCACCGGCATGATTCCGTTCAGGGATGTGTACGTGCACGGCCTGATCCGCGACGCGGAA
>JAUYJO010000053.1 GCA_030700315.1 Gallionella sp. | reverse complement strand
GAAATTGTAAAAGTACCTTTTATGAACCGGGGGCGGGTTTCGTAGGTCGGGATTCATCCCGACAGAGCGTCGCATAACCCAACCCCGTCGGGATGAATCCCGACCTACATCATCGTGAGGCTCATGACCAAACGGTACGTTTGTAATTTCTGTATCCCTTAGCGCCTTCCGGCCTCGAAAATCAACAATCCATGTATCTAGCAGCCGGTCTGGCTTCCCGTTAACTCCCCCAACAACCCGTGCTTGCCGGGCGCACCTGATCGTAATTTCGTACCCAAAGGGCACAAGAACCTCTTCGAGGTAAATTGTACCGTGCTTATCCGGTTGTCACACCCGATGAGTGGAATTTCCCACATGGGAGCAGATTTCATCGCATCCATCTTACCGGATGGCCTTCATGATGCCGAAATCTGGGGTGTCGTCCCACTTTCTATCGGAAAAGAGCCATCGTTTTTGGCTGGGTGTGACATGCACCGCACCCAGATTTATCTTCAGAATGATCTGTACGAAAGGCTCAAAACGCGGTCGCGTAATGTTGGCGTGAGTGTTTCTGAACTCATACGCCGCTCCTTGGAAAGAGACATCCAGGAAGTCCAGTCGCCGATGCCAGGGCGTTTTTCGAGCGTCTCAAGCCGCTAGAAAGTTTTGCCAATGTTGAGCCGGAAACCTACGTTCGCAAACTGCGCAACACCAGCCGCCTGCTTAAATCAAGCTAAAACAGATGATGCCTGATCGCTTGGTGTTGGATACTGACATTGTCATCCACCTGCTAAAAAAGCAGCCACAAACCGTGGCCCGTTTTATCGAGTTGCTGGAAGCGCAAACCGTTTTTTTGCTATCGCCTATTGTTGTGGCCGAAATCTATGCCGGAGCTTTTCAACGTGAGCACAAGGAAATTGAAACCTTGTTCAGCCTCTGCAAGCGCATCAGCATCGACAGCGAAACCGGGCAGCAGGCCGGGCACTATGCTCACCGCTACCGCAAAGCACACCAAGTGATATCCCTCGAAGATTACCTGCTGGCCGCCAGCGCACGTCAGAACCGCTGCCCCTTGTGGACGAGCAACCGCAAGCACTATCCCATGGACGACATTGTCTTGTTCGACCCGGCATGAACCTGGCAAATTCTATCCGCCCATTGCTGTATCGGGTCGAGATATGAAATTCATCACTGGCAATATATGCTGCTCGCTCACCCGGGCGAACAAACCGTTACACGAGTTTCACGTTAGCCGCTGTTCCTCAACCCGGTCGCGATGCCGTTGATCGTCAGGTGGATCGCGCGTTTCACCAGCACGTCGTCGTCCCCGGCGCGGTGGCGTTGCAGCAGCGCGACCTGCAAATGGTTGAGCGGGTCGATGTACGGGGTGCGCGTCAGCAGGCTGCGCGCGAACGCCGGGTTGTCCTGCAACAGCGTGCTGTTGCCGGTTACGGCGAACAGCATGTCCACGGTATTCTCCCATTCGCGGCTGATCGCGCCGAAAACACGGTCGCGCAATTCCACATTTTCCACCAGTTCGGCATAGCGCGACGCGATGCCCATGTCGGTCTTGGACAGCACCATGTCCATGTTGGACATCAGGCCGCGGAAGAACGGCCAGTTTTTATACATCGTCCGCAGTTGCGCAAGCCCGGCTTCGCCTTCGCGTTCGACGAAGCGCTGCACTGCGCTGCCGTAGCCGAACCAGCCGGGCAGCAGCGTGCGGCTCAGGCTCCAGCTGAATACCCAAGGGATCGCGCGCAAATCTTCGATGCGATCCGATGCCTTGCGCGCCGAAGGGCGGCTGCCGATATTGAGCTCGGCAATTTCGCGGATCGGGGTCGCGGCAAAAAAGTAATCGGTGAAGCCGGGCGTCCCGTACACCAGCTCGCGATAGGCGGCAAACGCCTCCAGGCTCAGCGTCTCCATGATGCGATGGTATTCCGGCATCGTGCTGTCCGCGCCGTGGTGGTGCAGCAGCGTGGCTTCCAGCGTCGCGGCGATCAGCGTCTCCAGGTTGCGCCTTCCGATCTCGGGATTGGAGTATTTGCTGGCGATCACTTCGCCCTGTTCGGTGATGCGGATCTGGCCGTTCACGCTGCCCGGCGGCTGCGCGAGGATCGCGTCGTAGCTTGGGCCGCCGCCGCGTCCGACCGTGCCGCCGCGCCCGTGGAACAGGCGCAGCTCGACGCCGTGTTTCTCGAATACCTTCACCAGCTCCAGTTCGGCCTTGTACAGCTCCCAGTTGGCGGTGAGGTAGCCGCCGTCTTTGTTGCTGTCGGAATAGCCGAGCATCACTTCCTGCGTGTTGCCGCAGCTCGCCAGCAGCGTGCGGTAATACGGGATGGCGAACAGCTCGTCCATGATCGCAGCGCAGCCGCGCAGGTCTTCGATGGTCTCGAACAGCGGGATGATATTGACATGCAATACCGGAGTTTCGCCGCTTTCCGGCAGGCTGACTTGTTGCAGCAGCCCTACCTGTTGCAACATAAGGGCGAGTTCCAGCAGGTCGCTCACCGCATCGGTCTTGGAGATGATGTGGTTGGGCAGCGCGGCGCGGCCGAAGCGTTGGTGGATCAGCGCGGCGGTCTGCAGGATGCGCAGCTCGCTTTGCGTCGCCGGGGTGTATTGCCCGAGGCTGTCGGGCGATAAAGCGTCGGTGAGCAGCGGCTTGCCGGCTTGCAATGCGTCCAGCAGCACCTCGCGCCGTTCGGTTTCGCAAAGGTCTTGGTAATTGGCTTTGCCGCTGCTGTGCGAGAAAAGCTCCGCCACAACCTGCTCGTGGGTCGCGCTGTGCTGGCGCATGTCCAGCGGCGCGAGATGGAAGCCGAATACCTCGGCGGCGCGGCGCAAATTGGCGATCCGCCCGCGCGCCAGATATATCGCGCCATGCCTGAACAGCGAGTCGATCAGCACATCCAGGTCGGCGATAAATTTCTGCGGCGTGGCGTAAGGGCTGGCATTCGTGCCGAGCGGCGGCAGGTGCGCGATTTCGTGGCCGAGCAGTTTTGCGGTCGCCGACAGGCGCGCATAGATCAGGTTCAGCGCGCGGCGATAAGGTTCATCTACGCGTGCTGCTTCCTTGTCCGGCGAAGCGTCGGAGAGCTTGCGCAATGCGTCGCTGACCTCCACCAGATGATCGGTCAGGCTCAGGCGTCTGCCGAGAATATAGGTTTCATTCAGGTAGTGTTCGAACGCCAGCGCGGAATGCTGCTGCACCGCGTCCAGCATCACGTCGTAGGTGACGAACGGGTTGCCGTCGCGGTCGCCGCCGATCCAGCTTCCCACGCGCAACAGCGGCGGGATGCGGATGTCCTTGCCGAAGCGCGCCTCCATCTGTTTCTCAAGCTCGGCGTAAATCCTCGGGATCTCGTTGAGGAAGGTGTAGCGGTAATACTCCAGCCCGTTGTTGATCTCGTCGCGCACGGTCAGTTTGGCGGTGCGCAACATGCGTGTCTGCCACAGGATCAGCACGAAGCGGTGCAGGGTTTCCTCGTTCTCGGCGAGATCGTCCGGGGTCATGTCCATGCGGTCGCGTTCGGACAGCAGGCGCGAAATGCTCAACTGGCAGTCGAGGATGCTCTTGCGCTGCACTTCGGTGGGATGCGCGGTCAACACCGGCGAGATCAGCGCGTTGTCCAGGAAGGCTTGCAGGGTTTTCTTGCCGACCTGTTTTTCGCCGAGGCGCTTCAGCGCCAGCGCCAAGCTGCCGCCTTTCGGCGCACTGCCTGCCTTGAGGTGGGCGCGATGGCGGCGGTTGTGGTGCAGGTCTTCGGCGATGTTGGATAGCTGCGAGAAATAGCTGAAGGCGCGTACCACCAGCAGCGTATCGGCGGGCGACAGCGCGTCCAGCATCTGTTCGAGCTGCACGCGGTCGCGGTCGTCCTGCGTCTTGCGGAAGCGTATCGCGGCACGGCGCACGTTTTCGATCAACTGGAAGGACGCTTCACCTTCCTGTTCGCGCAGCGTCTCGCCGAGAATGCGGCCCAGCAGGCGCACATCATCGCGCAACGGCAAATCCTTGCTGGAGAGGTCGGTGGGGGCGGCAATTAGACTTATCACATTCACAGGAAAAATGGTCATGCTCCTCATGTTAGAATGCGCCGCGTATTTTTGACAAATTTCAGGAAATCCGATGAGCCAGGCAACTTCAACTTCGCACCCTTTTCCCTCACGTTTGGTGATCGCTTCGCGCGAGAGCGCGCTGGCCATGTGGCAGGCCGAATATATCCGGGACAGGCTGCGGGCATTATATCCACAAACCGAAGTCAGCATTCTCGGCATGACCACGCAGGGCGACCAGATTCTCGACGTCACGCTGTCGAAAATCGGCGGCAAGGGACTGTTCGTTAAAGAGCTGGAAACTGCGCTGGAAGACGGGCGCGCCGACCTCGCCGTGCATTCGCTGAAGGACGTGCCGATGCACATGCCGGAAGGCTTTGTGCTGGCCGCCATCGGCGAGCGCGAAGACCCGCACGACGCCTTCGTCTCAAATAAATTTGAAAATCTGGCGACGTTGCCGGCAGGCAGCGTGGTGGGCACTTCCAGTCTGCGCCGCGAGAGCCAGTTGCGCGCGCGCTTCCCGCACTTGAACATCGAGCCGCTGCGCGGCAACGTGCAGACCCGTTTGCGCAAGCTGGATGAAGATAAATATGCCGCCATTATTCTCGCCGCCGCCGGGCTGAAACGTCTGGGTCTGGGCGCGCGTATCCGCAACATCATTTCCAGCGAAGACAGCTTGCCCGCCGTCGGCCAGGGCGCGCTAGGCATCGAATGCCGCACCGAGCGCACCGACGTGGCCGCCCTGCTGCAACCGCTGCATCATCCCGATACCGCCGCCTGCGTGCTGGCGGAGCGTGCGATGAGCCGCGTGCTGGCCGGCAGTTGCCAGGTGCCGCTGGGAGGTTTTGCCGAAGTGCAGAACGGCAAACTGCGGATGCGCGGTTTCGTCGCCAGCCCCGACGGCAAGCGCATGGTGCGTGCCGAGATGACCGGCGACATCGCCGACCCCGAAGCGTTGGGCAAGAAAGTTGCCGATGCCTTGCTGGCGCAGGGCGCGGGTGAAATTCTTGCGGCGCTGAATGGCTGATTTTCCGCTTGCCGGACTGAAAATCGCCGTCACGCGCCCGCGCGACCAGGCGGCATCGCTGGCGCGGCGCATCGAGCAGGCGGGCGGCATCCCGCTGCTGTTCCCGCTGCTGGACATCGCGCCGGCTGCCGACCAGGCGGTATTGCGCGAACAGATTTTCCGCCTCGCACAATTCGATCTCGCCATTTTCATCAGCCCGAACGCCGTGCAGTACGGCATGGCGGCGATCCGCGCGGCAAATGTTTCTCTTCCCGCATCGCTGAATCCGAGTGTAGGTCGGGCTTCAGCCCGACAGCTTCGACAAGCTCGGGACGAGCATGTCGGGTTAAAACCCGACCTACAAATCGCCACCGTCGGGCAAGGAAGCGCGAAAGCGTTGCGCGAACTGGGCATCGCCAACGTCATCGCGCCAACCGAGCGTTTCGACAGCGAGGGCCTGCTGGCCTTGCCGGAATTGCAGGATGTCGCCGGATGGCGCGTGCTGATCCTGCGCGGCGACGGCGGGCGCGAGCTGCTGGGCGATACGCTCAAGGCGCGCGGCGCGTCGGTGGAATATGCGGCCTGCTACCGGCGCAGCAAACCGCAGCAGGATGTTGCCGCGTTGCTGGATGCCGCGCCGGACGCGCTGACGGTGACGAGCAGCGAGGCGCTGGATTATCTGTGGCAAATGCTGGGCGATACGCAGCGCGATCGCGTATGCGCTATCCCGTTGTTTGTGCCGCATCCGCGCATCGCCGCTCTGGCGCAGCGGCAAGGCTGGCGGCGGGTGTTGCTGACCGGCGCGGGGGATGATGGTTTATTATCCGCCCTGATTGCATGGGCATCAGAAGACAGATGACAGAGGGCAGAAGACAGATTTTTGTGTGCCGCATGGCGGCACAATCTGAATATAAATTGCGGCTGCGCCGTGCAATATTTTGTCCGCTGTTACCGGAAAGGTATTGAATGAACGAACAGACCACACAACCGGATAACGACAAGCCAGACGATTTGGCTTTGCCCGAAGCGCCGCGCCCGGCACACCAGAACCCGGCACACCAGAATCTGGTCAGCACGGCGCTCGGGCGCATCAGCCTCACGCAAATGACGCTGGCGGTGCTGGTGGTGATTTTCCTGTGGCAATGGTTTGACGGGCATCGCGCCATCGGCGACATGCAGCAGCAACTGGCGAAAAAAATTGCCGAAATGGATGGCGCCAGCAGGGCCAACCAGATGTTGCTGACGCAAAGCCAGGGCGAAGTGCGCGAGTTGTCCGCCAACGTGGCGGCGCTGGAGGCGCGTTATGCCGAGGCGCAAAATCAGCGCGCCGCGCTGGAGGCTTTGTATAACGATCTGTCGGTCAGCCGCGACGAAACCGCGCTGGCGGAAGTCGAGCAGATGCTGCTAATCGCCGGGCAGCAATTGCAACTGTCGGCCAACGTCAAGGCGGCGCTGATCGCCATGCAGAGCGCCGATGCCCGGTTGCAGCGCATGGACCGGCCCGCGTTCAACGGGCTGCGCAAGGCCATCGGCCAGGATATGGACAAGCTGCGCGCCTTGCCCAGCGTGGATATTACCGGCATCAATCTGCAGATCGACAACCTGATCGCCAGTGTGGACGAATTGCCGCTGGTCTATCAGCAACGCGTGACGAAAAAGGAGGCCGCCGTTCAGGTCGCCACGCCGAAGGATGAAACGGCCTGGCAGAAGCTGCTGCGCGAAATCTGGCAGGACGCGAAACATCTGGTGCGCATCGACGATACCGGCAAAGCCGAGATTCCGCTGCTGCCGCCCAATCAGGAATTTTTCCTGCGCGAAAACCTCAAGCTGCGCCTGCTGTCGGCGCGCCTCGCGCTGCTGTCGCGCGATGAGGACGGCTTCCGCCAGGAGCTGAAAACTTCACAACAATGGACGGCGCGCTATTTCGACGGAAAATCGAACGAGGCCGTACGGATGCTGGACAGGTTGAAGAAGATTGCAGCCGCTCCGGTCAGCATCGAATTGCCGGATGTCAGCCCGAGCTTGCAGGCGGTGCGCAATTACCGCCTGATGCACGAACACGCCGCCGAGCGCAACCTGCCCAAGAAGCCGGCGAAATGAAATACCTGCTGTGGATACTGCTGTTGTTCGCGGCCGCCGTCGCGCTGGTGACGGCTTCACACAATCCGGGCTACGTGCTGCTGGTTTATCCGCCCTACCGCATCGAATTGTCGCTCACCCTGTTTCTCATCGCGCTCGTGCTCGCATTTATATTCGGCTACGGGCTGGTGCGCCTGATAGCCGCCGCGCTGCAACTGCCCGGCTATGTGCGGAAATTCCGCCTGGAACGCGCGCAGGCCAAGGCGCGCGAGTTGCTGGACGATGCGCTTGGCGCATTCTTCGCGGGGCATTATGCCGCAGCGGAAAAAGCCTCGGCACGCGCGATGGAGCTCGGCGACACCTCCGCCCTGCATCCCATCATTGCGGCGCGTTCCGCGCACGAATTGCGCGAATTTGAAAAGCGCGACGCCTATCTGTCCGCCGCCGAAGACAAGACTCCCGGCGATATCACCATGCGCCTGATGGCGACCGCCAAATTTATGCTCGACCAGCATAACCCGCACGGCGCGCTGCAAACATTGCAGGCGTTGCGCGACAGCGGCATCAAAGGGCATCCCGGCGCGCTGTCGCTGGAACTCAGGGCGCAGCAACAGGCAGGCGATTGGGACAAAGTATTGAACGTGCTCGACCAGATGGAAGGGTGTGATGCCATTGATGTGACGGCGGCGGCGCAGTTGCGCCAGCAAGCCTGGTTGGAAAAAATTCGCCAGCAGGACGATTTGACGGGGCTGACCGATTGCCTGATTAACATCCCGGCCGATTTCAAGCGTCGCGGCAAGATTGCCGCGACGGCCGCGCGCGCGCTGAGCCGGCTCGGCGGCTGCTCGTCCGCGCAGCAACTGCTCTCCGACAGTTTGAATGCGCAGTGGGACAGCGAACTGGTCGCGCTGTACGGCGACTGCCAGTCAGGCGACGTGATCGGACAAATCAAGCAGGCCGAAAAATGGCTCAACCAGCACCAGGACGATGCCGGGCTGCTGCTCGCGCTCGGCAAGCTGTGCCTGCATCAGAAGCTGTGGGGCAAGGCGCGAAATTATCTGGATGCCAGCCTCAGCGTGTCACCGAGTCACGCGGCCTATCAGGCGCTGGGGCAGCTCGCCGAACAATCGGGCCAGGCTGACGAGGCGCTCAAGTATTACCAGCAGGCGGCTGTGCTGAAGGCGGGCGGGGTATAGCGGCGTGCGCAGCGGTGAAAGGCATCAGGGCTTCATGGCACTCGGTTAAGGGATAGGCTCCGTAGCGATGGAGTGGCTTACTGCTGCGGCACGATAGGTGTAGGGCGGATGAGCGCAGCGTTATCCGCCGTATGCTGGCTTCTCGCGCAACTTTCATTCGGCGGATAACGGCCTGCGGCCTCATCCGCCCTACGATTCGTTTACGATCAACAATTGCTTAGAGATACAGAAATTACAAACGTACCGTTTGGTCATGAGTCTCACGATGAGGTAGGTCGGGATTCATCCCGACGGGGTTGGGTTATGCGGCGCTCTGTCGGGATGAATCCCGACCTACGAAACCCGCCCCCGGTTCATAAAAGG
>JAUYJO010000205.1 GCA_030700315.1 Gallionella sp. | reverse complement strand
CGTGCCATGCCGCCAGACGTTTGGCTTTTTCGCGCGACAGCTTGGTTTCACCATAGCCGTTTTCCAGCGATTCGATCGCGACGGTGACGAAATCGCCCGCCTTGATTTCCAATTCGCCTTTGGCGTCGAGGAATTCCTCGATCGGGATCAAACTTTCGGACTTCAGTCCGGCATTCACCACCACCATGTTGTGATCGACGCGCACGACTTGTGCGGTAATCAGTTCGCCGGCGCGCATTTCCTTGCGCGTCAGGCTTTCTTCAAACATTGCGGCGAAACTATCGGGGTCTTGTACGGCTGCTGCGGTTGCGGTTGCGTTCATCGGATGTACCTAAAGATAAAATTTCTGCCCGAATCAAAAAACGGCGCAGAGGGTTAGTTAAAGTTCCCGAATGACGGAGAGTCAGACGGGGCCTAGCTTGTGAAACATTTCGCCGGGTAGCGTGCCAGCACTTCCTGAACCGCCTGCTCGATGTCCTGAACTACTTCATCGATGCTAAGCGCCGTGGTATCCAGCAGAATTGCGTCCGGCGCCTGTTGCAGTGGAGCTGCGCTACGTTGAGTATCCCGCTCGTCGCGCGCCTGTATATCTTGCAAAAGGGCGGCGATATTAGCATCCATCCCTTTTTCTTTCAACTGCTTATAGCGGCGCTCGGCGCGCGCGCCAGCGCTGGCGGTCAGGAAAATTTTCAGTGCCGCGTCCGGAAACACCACCGAAGCCATGTCGCGCCCGTCCGCCACCAGGCCCGGCGCGCGCCGGAAGGCGTGCTGCCGGTCCAGCAAGGCCGCCCGCACCCTGGGCAATGCCGCCACCTTGGAGGCCGCCGCGCCGCTTTGTTCGGTGCGCAACTCGTCGCCGACCAATGCGCCATCCAGCCAGATATTTTCCCCTTCGAAGCGGATGCCGATCCGCGCCGCCAAATCCGCCAGTTGCGATTCCGCGTCCAGCGCGATGCCGTGTTGCGCCGCAGCCAATCCCAGCAAGCGATACAGCGCACCGCTGTCGAGAAAATGGTAGCCGAGCTTCGCGGCAACGCGTTGCGCCACCGTGCCCTTGCCCGAAGCCGATGGCCCGTCGATCGCAATCACCGGCACGGCCTGCGTCACCCTGGCGAATGCCGCGAAATAATCGGGAAAGGTCTTGGCGACACAACCGGGATCGTTGATGCGCATCCCCTCCGCACCGAAGGCGGCCAGCGAGAAACACATCGCCATGCGATGGTCGTCGTAGGTGTCGATGCCTGCGGCGGGATTAAGAATCGAAGGAAAACCAACCCCTCCCAGCCTCCCCTTATCAGGGGAGGAGCCGCTTTGCTCTCCCCCTGACAAGGGGGAGTTGGAGGGGGTTTGAGGCGGCGTAATGCGAATAAAATCCGCGCCCTCCCCCACCGTCGCGCCAACCTTGCGCAATTCGGTCGCCATCGCCGCGATGCGGTCGGTCTCCTTGACGCGCCAGCTCGCGATGTTGCGCAGCGTGGTCGTGCCGTCGGCGAACAGCGCCGCGACCGCCAGCGTCATCGCCGCATCGGGAATATGGTTGCAATCCAGATCGATCGCCTTCAACCGGCCATCCGCCGGCGCGCGCGCCTCCATCCAGTTAGGGCCTTGCTCGATCTGCGCGCCCATCAGCGCCAGCGCATCGGCAAAGCGCACGTCGCCCTGAATACTGTCGCTGCCCACGCCTTCGATGCGCAGCGGGCCTCCTCCAATCGCTCCTGCCGCGAGGAAATACGAGGCCGACGACGCATCGCCCTCCACGTAAACCGTGCCGGGGCTGCGGTAACGCTGCCCGCCGAACACGACAAAGCTCTGCCATTCCCGCCTCTCCACACGCACGCCAAAACGCGCCATCATCGCCAGCGTGATTTCGATATACGGCTTGGAAATCAGCTCGCCGACCACCTCGACTTTCACCGTCTGCCCGGTCAGCGGCAATGCCATCAGCAGGCCGGTGAGGAACTGGCTCGACACATCGCCGCGCACCTGCACCGTGTCGCCCACCGGCTTCGCCGGAAAAATCTCCAGCGGTGGAAAACCTGCGTTGCCCAGATAACGAATGTCCGCGCCCAACGCGCGCAACGCATCCACCAGATCGCCGATCGGCCGCTCGTGCATACGCGCCACACCAGACAGCTTGTAATGCCCGCCGGACAAGGCCAGCGCCGCCGTCAGCGGGCGGAACGCGGTACCCGCGTTGCCCAGAAACAATTCGGCATCCTTGACCGGAAAGTTGCCGCCACAACCCTGCACGCGGAACACATGCGTATCGAGTTGCTCCACGCCAACGCCCAGAATACGCAGGGCATCCAGCATGCGCTCGGTATCGTCGGACAGCAGCACGTCGCGCACCTCGGTTGTACCCTCGGACAGTGCCGCCAGCAGTAGCACGCGGTTGGAAATGCTCTTCGAGCCGGGCAGCGTGATGGTGCCGTGGGCGGTGAGCAGAGGTGGGAGGTCGATGAAATTTGGGGATGTCATTGCGATAGTGCTGCGTAGCGATTTTGCGAGAGCGAGATGATACCGCAAAGCAAAGACTGGCGAATATGAACACCTGCGGATTGGGTGCGATTCAAACTGATGTGGAAATATCCCAGATAGCTTAGTAACGTGAAACAACACAACCCCCTCCAGCTCCCCCTTGTCAGGTGGAGAGCCTAGCCTCCTCCCCTGACAAGGGGAGGCCGGGAGGGGTTCGGGCTTCGGAGTAAAACGCGTGGAGCTATCTTACTAAATGTTTCATTGTCAGGTTGGCAATTTGCCATGCCCGTTAGAGAGGCAGTCTGTTGGCTCATTGCGCGGCATTTGATCAGTACACATCAGTTTGATTCGCACCCCTGCGGGTTTGGGTTGAACAGGCCGACAGCAGCGTTTGAACAGGCGTCGACAGGCTCTTCATGAATGTGCTTACAATGACTCGCCCATGTGGAATAATAGCACATGGAATTTGAGGACAACCCCGCTAAAGCAGCGCAGAACTTCAAGAAGCACAAAGTCAGTTTCGAGGAGGCAGGATCGGTATTTGGCGACCCGATGAGCTATACGTTTGCTGATCCGGATCATTCCATCGACGAGGCGCGCTGGCTGATGTTTGGCTTATCCCGGATGGGGCGGATTCTCGCTGTCATTTACACCGAGCGCAAAGGCAACGTTCGTTTAATCAGCGCACGGCTTGCAACTAAACATGAGCGGAGCATTTATGAAGAAAACTGAAGAAATGCGCGCCGAATACCGGCGCGAAGATTTGGGCAAAGGCGTACGCGGCAAGCATTACGCGGACTACCAGAAGGGCAGCAATCTCGTGCTGCTCAAACCCGAGCTGGCAAAAATCTTCCCCACCAATGAAGCGGTGAATGCGGCACTCGAAACGCTGGTAAGTATCGCGCGTTCTACTGCCAAACTGCCGCCGTCGGCTACACGAACACGCACGAAACGCGCTGCTTGACGTATCCATCATAAATGATGGGTATGCCGTCGAATTCAAAAGTGATGCGCCAGTTGCCGGTCACCGTCACGGCATAGGTTCCTTTTGATTGTTGGGTATCGCTTTCGCTCCACACAACCTGCAGGCGTCGTGCTGAAGCCCGACCTACGAGCGATAGCTCGCGTTGATCTTCACGTAATCGTAAGAAAAATCACAAGTCCACAAAGTCGCCTTCGCCGCCCCACGATTCAGCACCACTCGGATGGTGATGTCGCTCTGCTGCATCACCCGCTGCCCATCTTCTTCGCGATAACTGGCAGCACGCCCGCCGTTTTCGGCCACCAGCACGTCATCCAGATACAGCTTGAGCACATCGACATCCAGATCAGCCACGCCCGCATAGCCTAAATAAATAGGGGACGTAGCCCGATTAACCAAGCATTTCCAAAACCCTCAGCCCACCGAGTGCGCTTCACCCGAAACCCCGCTCATAAGGCTGCGGGGGGTTCTCCTTTTACGGTGTCCTGCGCCTTGCTCTGCACTTCCTTCGGTCGCCGCCAGCGCCAACTTTTTCTCTTGCACTTATCCATGAGTGGTTGATTTAACCTATTGCATTCGTCTGGCATATTGCTTACCATGCAATATATGAAAGCCGTGCTCATTTATCGCAAGACAGAACTCCGCGCCGATGGTGTCAAGCTGGATATGGTGATTTGGCAATTACCACACAGTACGCCAGATCGGCTGCATGGCCTGAAATACAGGCTGTGGGCGGGGCGTGATGGCGCAACGCTGGTACGCTATGACAACGAGCGTGGGAAAGGCGATCATCGGCATACTGCGGCTGGCGAGCACCCTTATGGGTGGCGCGGCATGGTGACGTTGGTGGAGGACTTTTTGAATGATGTGGAGGCGGCGAAATGAAAGCTATCATCGGAATTGCCAACTGGGGTGCAACCTGTAACGAGTTGCGTGAGCTGGCGCGCCGGGTGGATGCGGGAGAGCGTCTGTATGAGGCGGATTACCACCTGAACTTTCCAGATCCGATGGCTCTGCTGGCTGCCCTGCCACCCAAGCGGCTTGCGACTTTGCGCACCATCAAAGCCAGCGGGCCACTGACAATTTACGCCCTGGCCAAACGCCTGGAGCGCAATTACTCGAATGTTCACGCTGATGTGCAGCAGCTTGTCGAGCTTGGCTTGGTGGAAAAAGACGACGATCAGCGTTTAATTGTCCCGTTTGACGATGTGCGCGTCGAGGCGGATGCTTCTCTGATGGCGGCTGCGTAACGAATAGCGTTTATCCGCCGCCCTCCCCTGCTTCTCCGGTTGTTGCTCGACTTCCCACAGGTCTACGGCCTGTTGCATACGTAGCCAGCTTTCCGGCGTGGTGTTGAGCAGCTTGGCAACTCGTGCAGCCATCTCCGGAGTCATGCCGCGTTTTTCGTGCAGCAGCTCGGAAACAGAAAGGCGCGATACACCAATCCGCTGCGCAAACTCGGTCTGGGTCATTTCGAGGGATGGCAACACATCTTCGCGCAGGATAGCGCCTGGGTGCGTCGGGCGACGCTTCGGGTCTCGCAGGGTCTTCATCAGTGATAGCCCTCCAAATTAACAATGGCATCTATGCCGTCGAACCTGAAAGTGATGCGCCAGTTGCCGGTCACCGTCACGGCATAGGTTCCATTTGATTGTTGGGTATCGCTTTCGCTCCACCCAATCTACAGGCGTCGGGCTGAAGCCCGACCTACGAGCGATAGCTCGCGTTGATTTTCACGTAATCGTAAGAAAAATCACAAGTCCACAGCGTCGCCTTCGCCGCCCCGCGCCCCAGCACCACGCGGATGGTGATGTCGCTTTGCTGCATCACGCGCTGACCATCTTCTTCGCGATAACTGGCCGCGCGCCCGCCGTTCTCGGCCACCAGCACATCATCCAGATACAGCTTGAGCACATCGACATCCAGGTCGGCCACACCGGCATAGCCGATTGCGGCGAGAATGCGCCCGAGGTTGGGGTCAGAGGCGAAGAACGCGGTTTTGACCAGCGGGGAACGCGCGATGGCGTAGCCGATCTGTTTGCATTCGGCTTCGTTCTTGCCACCTTCGACTTGCACGGTGATGAATTTAGTCGCGCCTTCGCCGTCGCGCACGATGGCTTGCGCGAGGTAAATGGCGGCTTCGCTGACGGCGGCTTGCAGCGCAGCGAATTCCGCACTTCCCTCATCGCGGATTTCAGGCAGGGCGGCCTGGCCGGTGGCGATCAGCATCAGCGCGTCGTTGGTGGATGTGTCGCCGTCCACGGTGATGCAGTTGAACGAACGGTTGGCGGCCTCGGTGACCATGCGTTGCAGCAGCGGCTGCGCAACGGCGGCGTCGGTGGCGATGTAGCCGAGCATGGTCGCCATGTTCGGGTGGATCATGCCAGAGCCTTTGGCGATGCCGGTGATGGTGAGGGTCACGCCATTTATGGTTACTTGTTTTGAAATGGCCTTGGCGACGATGTCGGTGGTCATGATCGCATGCGCGGCGTCATGCCAGTTGTCGGTGCGCATATTCGCCACGCAGCCGGTCAGGCCTGCGGCGATCTTGCCGACCGGCAGCGGCTCCATGATCACGCCGGTGGAGAACGGCAGTATCTGGCTGGCCTTGCAGTCCAGCAAACCGGCAAGCGCCGCGCAGGTGGTGCGCGCGTCCTGCATGCCCTGCTCGCCGGTTCCGGCATTCGCGTTGCCGGTGTTGACCACCAAGGCACGGATGCCGTCCGGTTGTGCGAGGTGTTCGCGCGCGACGATCACCGGTGCGGCGCAGAAGCGGTTCTGGGTGAATACGCCCGCGACCCGTGCGCCTTCGCTCAACTGCATCACCAGCAAGTCCTTGCGGTTTTCGCGCTTGATGTTCGCTTCGGTAACGCCCAGAAAAACGCCCGCAACGGGCAACAGTTGTGCCTTGGCGGGCGGTGTCAAATTAACCGGCATGTAAACTGTCCTAGTAGCGTCCGTGAATGCGATAGATGTAATTACTCAACTCCGCCGACTGTGCATTCATGCGGCGCACGATACCGTGCACATCGCGCACGACGCCGCGCATCACCTTGTAGATGATCATCGGGTGGGTATTGATCAGCGTTTCGAACTGGGCCTTGGGTATGCTCAGCACCTTGGTTTCACCAATCGCCGTGAGCGTCGCGCTGATATGGGCGGATGTGCCGCCCACAAAGGTGATGATGCCGGCCAGATCGCCCGGCTTGAGCACATGGATCGCCGCTTCTCCTTCGATGCTTTGAATCTTCACCTGCACCTCGCCGTACCCAAGAATGTACAGGTTGTCAGGCTGGTCGAATCCCGGACGGATAATAGCCTGGCCTGCCTTAAACTCCTGAACCTCGCATAAAGCTGCAAGAATTTGCACTTCGGCATCATTCAATTCCTCGGTAATGGTCGAGGTGCGCAGCGTATCAATCACTAGTGACATGTTTACCCCTTTCGCGTGTTAGTTGGTTTTAACTCAATTTGCCATGGCACTGCTTGTACTTTTTGCCCGATCCGCATGGGCACGGATCGTTGCGCCCCACCTTCTGCCCGTCACGCACAAACGGTTTATGCTCCTCGCCGGGTGCCTGGTCATCGGCCAATGCCTCGTCCGGGTGCCCGGCCAAAAGCACTTCGGAATAATCGGCGTGATGATACTGCACATTTTCCGGCGTGTGTGGCGCTTCCACCGATTCGACATCCGCCTCGCTGCGCACTTGCACGGACATCAGCACTTGGGTCACTTCGCGTTTGACCGCGTCCAGCATCAGGGAAAACAGTTCGAAAGCCTCGCGTTTGTATTCCTGCTTGGGGTTTTTTTGCGCATAGCCGCGCAAATGGATGCCCTGGCGCAGGTGGTCCAGCGCGGCAAGATGTTCGCGCCAGTGCATGTCCAGGCTTTGCAGCATGATGACGCGCTCGTAATGGTGCATGGCTTCCGCACCCACCGCCTCGACCTTGGCCTGGTATTGCTGTTGCGCCTGTTCGGCGACGCGCACGCGCAGCGCCGCTTCGTTGAACTGCTTGTCTTCCTCCAGCCACTTTACCAGCGGCAATTCCAGGCGGAATTCTGCGGACAGCGTCTTTTCCAGCACGGGCACATCCCATTGCTCCTCCATGCTGCCCGGCGGGATGTGCTGGCTGATAGTGCTGTCCAGCACCCCCTCGCGCATCGCCTGAATAGTCTCGGAAATATCCGTGCTTTCCAGCAGCTCGCTGCGCTGCTGATAAATCACCTTGCGCTGATCGTTGGCGACATCGTCGTATTCGAGTATCTGCTTGCGCATGTCGAAGTTGCGCGCCTCGACCTTGCGCTGCGCATTCTCGATAGCGCGCGTCACCCAGCTATGCTCGATGGCCTCGCCCTCCGGCATTTTGAATTTATTCATGATCGCCGCGACGCGATCGGAAGCGAAGATGCGCAGCAGCGGATCCTCCAGCGACATGTAAAAGCGGCTGGAGCCGGGGTCGCCCTGACGCCCGGAGCGGCCGCGCAACTGGTTGTCCACACGGCGCGATTCATGGCGTTCGGTGCCGATGATATGCAACCCGCCGCTATCCAGCACCTGCTGATGCACTTGCTGCCATTCGGATTTCAACTGCGCGATGCGTTGCTCCCTGCCAATATCGTCCGGGGTGGCCTCGTCCAGATTTTCGTCGGCGCGAATATGCTCGACCTGCTTCTCGACATTGCCCCCCAGCACGATGTCCGTGCCGCGCCCCGCCATATTGGTGGCGATGGTGACCATCTTGGGGCGTCCGGCCTGCGCGACGATCTCCGCCTCGCGCGCATGCTGCTTGGCGTTCAGCACTTGATGCGGTAACTTGTCCTTTTCCAGCAGAGCGGAAATCAACTCTGAATTTTCAATCGAAGTCGTGCCCACCAGCACCGGCTGGCCGCGCTGGTAGCAGTCCTTGACATCATCGATCACCGCCTGATATTTTTCCTTGGCGGTGAGATAGACCTTGTCCATCATGTCCTTGCGGATGGTCGGTCGATGCGGCGGAATAATCACGGTTTCCAGGCTGTAAATCTGCTGGAACTCGTAGGCCTCGGTGTCTGCCGTGCCGGTCATGCCGGCCAGCTTGTGGTACATGCGGAAATAGTTCTGGAAGGTGATCGAAGCCAGTGTCTGGTTCTCCTTCTGGATCGCCACGCCCTCTTTTGCCTCCACCGCCTGGTGCAGGCCGTCCGACCAGCGCCGCCCGGACATCAGGCGTCCGGTAAACTCGTCCACAATCACCACTTCGCCGTCCTGCACCACATAATGCTGGTCGCGGAAATACAGGTTGTGCGCGCGCAAGGCCGCATACAGATGGTGGATCAGCGTGATGTTGGCGGGGTCGTACAGGCTGCCGCCGGGCGGCAGCAGGCCAGCTTGTGAAAGCAGGTTCTCGGCGCGCTCGTGTCCCGGCTCGGTAAGCAATATCTGGTGGTTTTTTTCGTCCACGCTGAAGTCGCCCGGCCCGTCTTCATCTTCTGCGGCCTGGCGCTGCAACTGCGGGGCCAGCTTGTCCATGCGCTGATAGATATCGACGTTGTCTTCGGCCTGGCCGGAGATAATCAGCGGCGTGCGCGCCTCGTCGATCAGGATCGAGTCCACCTCGTCGACGATGGCATAGTTGAGCGGGCGCTGGAAGCGTTCGCCGGTCTGCGTCGCCATGTTATCGCGCAGATAATCGAAGCCAAATTCGTTGTTGGTGCCGTAAGTGACATCGGCGGCATAAGCGGCCTGCTTGTCTTCCGAGGGCATCTGCGACAGGATCACGCCGACCGACAGGCCGAGAAAGCGGTACAACCTGCCCATCCACTCGGCATCGCGGCTGGCCAGGTAATCGTTCACCGTCACCACATGCACGCCCTTGCCGGCAATCGCATTCAAATAGACCGGCAGCGTGGCCATCAGGGTTTTGCCTTCGCCGGTGCGCATTTCGGCGATCTTGCCGTAATGCAGCACCATCCCGCCGATCAGTTGCACGTCGTAATGGCGCATCCCCAGTGCGCGGATGCTCGCTTCGCGCACCACGGCGAACGCCTCCGGCAGCAGCGCGTCCAGCGTTTCGCCCCGCGTAAAACGCTGCCTGAAACTGTCGGTTTTCTGGCGCAATTCCTCATCGCTCAATTTTGCGATGCCGGCTTCCAGCTTGTTGATGGTTAGTACGGTAGCGCGATATTGCTTGAGCAGGCGGTCATTGCGGCTACCAAAGATATTTTTTAATACACGGGAAATCATGTTGTTCCAAACCACATAATAATTAAAACGTTCATCTGCAAATAATAAAAAGGGTGAGGCTGTTCATCACCTCACCCTCACCCAATATGTTTCACCCTGTTAACCGGCAGTTTTTTGCAAGAAACGCACGGGGTTCTGGGCAATGCCTTTATAGCGAACTTCGAAGTGCAAGTGATTGCCGGTGGAACGACCGGTGCTGCCGACCTCGGCAATTTTTTCGCCGCGCCGCACCACATGACCCACTTTCACCAGCAACCGCGAGGCATGCGCATAGCGCGTCACAATGTCGTTGCCGTGATCGATTTCGACCATATTACCATACTGGGGGTGGTGGTCAGAATAGGCCACCACGCCGCCCGCCGAGGCGCGGATCGCCGTTCCCGCCTGAACCATGAAATCGACGCCTTCATGCATGGCGTTTGCACCGGTAAAGGGATCCAGGCGCCAGCCGAAATTCGACGAATAAAAGCCCTCGGTGACCGGCGGTATCGACGGCAGCAACTTGCGGCTCAACTGATTCTGCAACAGCATGGTTTCCAGCGCCAAGAGCTTGTCGCCGCGATCATTGACCGCCAGGGTCAACCTGTTTAATTGCTGCTCCAAACTGTTCACCGACATTTCCTGCTCGGGGAAAGCCAGCAGCGGCCCGCCCTGTGCAGGCGGCTGATCAAAGCGGAATTCATCCGGTTTCATGCCGGTCAGCTTGGCCAGACGCGCGCCCAGCGCATCCAGGCGCTGCATCTGCGCCTGCATTTGCCCGACTCTGGACGCCATGGCATCCAGGCTGCTATGCACGTAAGACTGCTGTTTTTGTTGCTCTTCGCTCTGGATTTTGGACAGCAGGGTGCGCACCCCGTCGCTCAGACCTTCCGGCGCGAAGCGCACCAGAGCGAATTGCAACGTGACCGCAGCAATCCACACCATCACCGACAGCAGCAACAGCAACAATAATAATTGCCAGCCGCCCAAGGTAATACTGCGGCTTTTTGCCAAGCGATCGGAAACTAGAATAATATTCATGCCTCCCCCTTTATTGCGGAATCGAAAAACTTGTGGTGCAGCAATTCAAATCACTCTTGAGCGGCAATCTGGAATTGCGTCAGCTAATGGTCAAGGCACAAACCCTGTCGGCCTTGCATCGCCATTTTATAAGTGTTGCACCGCCCTATCTCGCACAATCCAGCCAGGTGCTGGGGCTGCAATCCGGCCTGCTCAGCATCGCCGTGGGCAACGCCGCCTTCGCCGCAAAACTGCGCCAACTTGCACCTGAACTCGTGGTTATGTTGCAAAACAGAGGATGCGAGGTTAGCGGAATCCGCGTCAAGGTGCAAGTTTCCTTCCAACGCAGCCCACCCGTAGCCACCCCCCGAAAACTCGGAAAAACGGCCAAAGACGCGCTGAACGGGCTCAGTCAGACCCTGGACGACTCGCCGCTCGGGCTTGCGCTGAAAAAACTGGCTGAAACCAAGGAATAAGCGCTCAGTTTTCATACCGCTTGGGCAAGGCGCAAAATTTCCGGCAAAAACACCTCCGTCACCAGCAACGGCGCGCCGTGCAGATAAAACAATGAGCGCCGCGCCCACAGCCTGCCCGGCGGATTGATTAATGTGGAACTCGCATAGCGATCGTTCGCCTCCTCTCCCGCTTGCGGGAGAGGATTGAGGAGAGGGGAACGGGCATGGCAAGTTTCATTATCAGGGGTGGCTACTGCCATGCCCGTCAGCGCTGCGGCAGCGCTTTGGTACAGCGGATGGGCACCGCGCAACGCCTTGTAATGCAACGGCCTGCGCTCCACCAGCGGGTGGGCGAACAGCAGCGCACCCAGCGGCTTGTTGCCCAGCCCGCTCACGGCAGACCATGCGCCGCGCAGATGCTGCCGCGCGCACGCGCTGTGCGCGAACACCACGGGCTGATCGTCGGCATACAGGAACACCTCGCGTGACCAGGCGAGATGCTGCGGCGCAACGCCCAGCAGGGCGGCCTCGTCCAGCGCGATGCGCGCCAGGCCGCTGCGCACACCGCGCACCGCAAAGCGGGCGCAGCGCTGCTGGATGCGCTGCGTCAACGATCCCCGGTCGCGCAGCCAGGGCGCGAGGCCGTCAGGGCAACCTAACGATGCACCATTCCAGAATTTATCTAACATGTCGCCATAATTTATCAAACACATCTACAGGGGCGTGATTTATCACGCCTTTTTTCTGATGCATGAACAGACAGGGCGCGATGAATCACGCCCTTACAATATTGGAAACTAAAATCAGGCACGCAAGTAATCATGCTTGTTGGCCATCCAGCGCTGCAAATGCTTTTGTGCCGCATCGGGAAAATCACGCAGCAATTCATCGGCGGCTTGCCGCGCCAGATTCAATAAATCTTCATCCGCATCGATGTCGGCAAAGCGCAGCATCGCCGCGCCACTTTGCCGCGCACCGAGTAATTCACCCGGCCCGCGCAATTGTAAATCCTGTTGCGCGATAGCGAAGCCGTCGTTGCTCTCGAACACGATTTTCAGGCGCGCCCGCGCCAGCTCGGAAAGCGGTTGCTGGTACAGCAGGACACACAGGCTCTGCGCCGCACCGCGCCCCACCCGCCCGCGCAACTGGTGCAATTGCGCCAGCCCCATGCGCTCGGCGTGGTCGATCACCATCAGGCTGGCGTTCGGCACGTCCACGCCGACTTCGATGACGGTGGTGGCGACCAGCAGTTGCAACTCACCCGCCTTGAACGCCGCCATCACGCGCGCCTTCTCGGCGCTATCCAATCTACCATGCGCCAGGCCGACACGCAGCTCCGGAAAAGTCTGGGTGAGTAACTGGAAAGTTTCCAGCACAGTCTGCAATTGCAGCGCCTCGGATTCGTCGATCAACGGGCATACCCAGTAGGCCTGCCGCCCGCCCATACATGCACTGCGCACCCTGGCGAACACCTCATCACGGCGCGCATCGCTGACCAACTTGGTCACTACCGGCGTGCGCCCCGGCGGCAGTTCGTCGATCACCGACACATCCAGGTCGGCGTAATAGCTCATTGCCAGCGTTCTCGGGATCGGCGTGGCGCTCATCATCAGCTGGTGCGGCTCCTGTAGGTCGGGCTTCAGCCCGACCGCTTCGACAGGCTCAGGGCAGGCATGTCGGGCTGAAGCCCGACCTACGTCTATCTTTCCTTTATTGCGCAGCGCGAGCCGCTGCTGCACACCAAACTTGTGCTGCTCGTCGACGATGGCCAGGCCGAGTTTATGAAAACTGACCTGCTCCTGAAACAGCGCGTGCGTGCCGATGGCCAGCAGCGTTTCGCCGCTGGCGATACACTCAGCGGCAAGCTGCTTCTCCTTTTTTTTCAGACTGCCGGACAGCCACACCGGCGCAATGCCCAGCGGCGCGAGCCAGTCGCGCAGCTTGAGATAATGCTGCTCGGCGAGAATCTCGGTCGGCGCCATGAAGGCGGCCTGGTAGCCGTTTTCGATGGCCTGCAATGCGGCGAGCGCCGCCACCACGGTCTTGCCGCTGCCGACATCGCCGAGCAACAGGCGCTGCATCGGGTGCGGCTGCGCGAGGTCGCGGCTGATTTCGCCATACACCTTTTGCTGCGCGCCGGTCAGCGCGAACGGCAAATCCTTTACCAACCGCGCGGTGAGCCGGTGCTGCGGCGCGAGTTCGGGCGCTGCGCGCTTGCCGCGCTCGCGGTGATGCGCGCGCATCGACAATTGCTGCGCCAGCAACTCGTCGAACTTGATGCGCCGCCACGCCGCATGGTTGCGCTGTTCCAGGCTGCCCGCCGAAACATCCGGCGGCGGGTTGTGCAACAACCTGACACAGTCGGCGAAACCGGCCAGTTTCATTTTTTGCAGCAATGCGTCCGGCAGGGTATCGGCCAGCGGCAACGTAGCCAACGCGTTGGCGATCAGCTTGCCCAACACGGCCTGCGACAGCCCGGCGGTGGTCGGATAGACCGGCGTGAGGCTTTGTTGCAGCGGCGTATCGTCATCCACCGCGCGGCATTTCGGGTGCACCATCTCCAGCCCGTAATAGCCCATACGCACCTCGCCGATTGCGCGTATCTGTCTGCCTTCCGCAAGCTGCTTCTGCTGGCTGGGATAGAAGTTCAGAAAACGCAAATACAATTCGCCGCCGCTGTCCTGCAAGCGGCAAACCAGCGTGCGGCGCGGGCGGAAGGTTATCTCGCTGTGCTTGATGACGCCCTGCACCTGCGCGTTCATGCCGGGCTGCACCGTGTCGATCGGCGCAAGATGGGTTTCATCCTCATAGCGCAACGGCAAGTGCAGCAGCAGGTCGGTGCGATGATGGATGCCGAGCTTGGCGAGCTTGCCGAGCGTGGCGGGCAGAATTTTTTGTGGTGTACTCAATTCAATACGGGAGTGTGGTCTGTTGGGTTTAGTCTTGCGGGGGTGGATGGTTGACGTTAGGCGTAGTATGAAAGATGTCCGCTCTGATTGCTGCGAAGGAATGCGAGGCTGACCCTTTGGCTTTCGAAGCTGCCCCCTTTAGCTTTGATCCACGCCTCTGACTGCGCGGATGGGCAACACAGCATCGCGGCGAAGTTGGATTGATAGAAGTGCCATTTATGCGGCAAAGGGATTTATTAAAATCAAACCGGCAATGTGTTGGCCGCTTTGCAAATCTTCGGTCAAAAGTTCCGATGCTCCAGAACGCTCGGCAGCAGCAATAATCATCCCGTCCCAGAATGACGTTTGCCAGGCATCTGAAATCTCCGATGCGCGAATAACCATTTCACCGTCAGCCACGGTCTTGACCCACGGCAGGTAAGTTCGTATGACTTCGCGAGCCACGGCGGTTGGTAACGGTTGCGGGATTTTTTTGGTGACGTTGACGAAGAATTCCTGCAACACCTGGACGCTCAAACAGCCATTTTCCTGATTCCAGATATCCGTCAATACACGCTTTGCCTTGTCGTGTTTGACGCCGGCATCGCGGTCATGCGCGTAGATCAGGACATTCGTGTCAACGAAGCGAAGTGCGGTCATGGAGCAACTCCCGGTCTTTTATACCAAGCCCGCCAAGCGACCAAGGTTGTTCGAGCATGGACAGTGCAATCTGTTTTGAATGTTCGTAGCGGCGGTCTTTGCCTATTTTTTCGCGCAACTCTTCGGCCAGCATGGCACTAACGCTGGTGCCTTGTTGAGCGGCGAAAACGCGCGCGGCTAAAAGAACCTCCCGATCAAGCGCAAGAGTTATGTTCTGTTTCATGGGGGGAGTCTCCCGTTAAATCCAATTGCACGTATGTTACGTGCAATGCGGATTGTCCGCCAGTGCCTCGCGGCGGCCGGATTATTTCGGCGGAAGTGCTGCCGCTGTTGCGCAAACTGGTCAAAGAACAGCTATAAGAAACGCGGCTTGTCGCCCGAAATTAAGCAGCGCAGCAGGCGCTGCATCGGATGTGGCTGCGCGAGGTCGCGGCTGATTTCGCCATACACTTTTTGCTGCGCGCGGGTCAGCGCGAACGGCAAATCTTTTACCAATCGCGCGGTGAGCCGGTGCTGCGGCACGAGTTGGGGTGCTGCGCGCGCATCGACAATTGCTGCGCCAGCAACTCGTCGAACTTGATGCGCCGCCACGCCGCATGGTTGCGCTGTTCCAGGCTGCCCGCCGAAACATCCGGCGGCGGGTTGTGCAACAAGCGAACACTGTCGGCGAAACCGGCCAGTTTCATTTTTTGCAGCAATGCGTCCGGCAGGGTATCGGCCAGCGGCGACGAGTCCAGCGCGTTGGCGATCAGCTTGCGCAACACGGCCTGCGACAGCCCGGCGGTGGTCTGGTAGACCGGCGTGAGGCTTTGTTGCAGCGGAGTATCGTCATCCACCGCGCGGCATTTCGGGTGCACCATCTCCAGCCCGTAATAACCCATACGCGCCTCGCCGATTGCGCGTATCTGCCTGCCTTCCGCAAGCTGCTTCTGCTGGCTGGGATAGAAGTTGAGAAAGCGCAAATACAGCTCACCGCCGTTGTCCTGCAAGCGGCACACCAGCGTGCGGCGCGGGCGGAAGGCTACCTCGCTGTGCGCAACGACACCCTGCACCTGCGCGTTCATGCCGGGCTGCACCGTGTCGATCGGCGCAAGATGGGTTTCATCCTCATAGCGCAACGGCAAGTGCAGCAGCAGGTCGGTGCGATGATGAGTCCGTTTTGAAACAGTTTTGCGGTTTTCATGACGCCCCTAAGCAATAAGATATACTTCAGGTATATACATTGTCGTGTTGTCGTCAACCGGATTTTTTATCGGGCAGGCTCGCTCAAAAACGGTGCGCATTGCTCGCCACATCAGCTTGTCCCTCCAAAAAACAATCAGCTCACCTCATTCGAACGGGTGGCGCAGCACGATGGTTTCGTCGCGATCCGGGCCGGTTGAGACCATGTCCACCGGCACGCCGCAGACCTTGGCGATGCGCTCCAGGTAATTGCGCGCCGCCTGGGGCAGGTCTTCATAGTGTTGCACGCCGACTGTGCTGGTGCTCCAGCCCGGCATTTCTTCGTATACGACCTGACAATCCGCCAGCGCGTCCGCGCCCGCCGGCAGGATGTCGCTTTCCACGCCATTGATGCGGTAGGCGATGCCGATGCGCACGGTTTCCATGCCGTCCATCACGTCCAGCTTGGTGACACACAGGCCGGACACACCATTGATTTGAATCGAACGCTTGAGCGCGGCGGCGTCGAACCAGCCGCAGCGGCGCGCCCGCCCGGTGGTGGCGCCAAATTCGTGACCGCGTTCGGCCAGACCTGCGCCGATCGGATCGCACTTATCCACCGCATCGTACAGTTCGGTAGGGAACGGCCCTGAACCCACGCGCGTGGTGTAAGCCTTGGTGATACCCAACACGTAACTGAGCATCTGCGGCCCCACTCCTGCCCCTGCACAGGCCGCGCCGGCGATGCAGTTGCTCGATGTGACGAACGGGTAAGTGCCGTGATCGATGTCCAGCAAAGCGCCCTGCGCGCCTTCGAACAGCAGGCTCTTGCCCGCCTGATTGGCTTCGTACAACGCGCGCGGCACGTCCATTATCAGGGGTTTGACGCGTTCCGCCAGCGCCAGGGTATCGTCCAGCGTTTTCTGGAAATCGACCATTTCGGCATGGAAATAATTTTTTAACACGAAGTTGTGATAGTCCAGCACCTCGCCCAGCTTGGCGGCGAAACGCTCGCGGTGGAAAATATCCTGCAAGCGGATCGCGCGGCGCGCCACCTTGTCCTCGTAGGCCGGGCCGATACCGCGCCCGGTGGTACCGATTTTGGCATCGCCTTTCGCCACTTCGCGCGCCTTATCGATTGCCGCGTGGTAAGGCAAAATTAACGGGCAAGCCTCGGAGATTTTCAATCGACCGTAAATGTCGATGCCAACCTGTTGCAGCTCGTCCATTTCTTTGAGCAGGGCTTCCGGCGACAGCACCACACCGTTGCCGATATAGCACATCACATGATCGCGCAGGATGCCGGACGGGATCAGGTGCAGGACGGTTTTCTTGCCGCCAATCACCAGGGTATGCCCGGCATTGTGCCCGCCCTGAAAGCGCACCACGCCATGCGCATGATCGGTCAGCCAGTCGACGACCTTGCCCTTGCCTTCATCGCCCCATTGGGTGCCGATTACCACTACATTTTTAGCCATTATGAAGCTTCCGAATTTCAAAAATCCCTAAAGGTTGGCGACCTGCCAGGTTCCGTCGCGCAACGCCAGCTCGCGGTCGCACTGCAATTCCCTGCGCAATGCGGCATCACCGAGCAAATCCACTACCACCATTTCGCCCGCCGCACGCAATTGCGCGACTTTGTCCTGCAAGGCAGCATCGTTCAGATGCGGCGCGCAAATACCCAGTTGCACCGCTTGCTGCGGCAGCAGGCGGTACAACTGGCGCAGATCCATGCTGAATCCGGTCGCGGCACGGGCGCGCCCGAAGCTCTTGCCGAGGTCGTCGTAGCGCCCGCCCAAGGCAATCGCATCGTGGCTGCCGGCATGGTAAGCGGCAAACACCATGCCGCTGTGATAGTGGTAGCCGCGCAAATCGGCGAGGTCGATTCCGACGCTGGATGCCATCGGTTGCAGCTTCTGCGAAACCGTTTCCAGTTCATCCAGCGCGGCATGAATCCCGGGATAGCCGGGAAGCTCACTGCGCGCCCGCGCCAGCACCTCGGCGCAATTGCCATACAACATCGGCAACGCCAGCAAGGCTTTGCGCAAGGCCTCATCAAGCGGTTGCGCCAAAGATATTAAAGCCGCGCTGTCCTTGCCTTGCAGCGCTGCGAACAATTCGTTTTCCAGCTCATTGTCGAGACCGGCATGGCTCGCGAGCGCGCGGAACACGCCGACATGCCCGAGATCGAGATGCACGTTACCAATACCCAGCAAGGCCAGCGATTGCAACATCAATTGCTGGATTTCCAGATCGCTTTCCAGCCCGCCATGGCCGAATATTTCTGCGCCAATTTGCAGCAACTCGCGGGTGCGCGTCAGCCCTGCCGGCTGGGTATGCAGCACGCTGCCCGCATAGCACAGGCGCGTCACGCCCTGGCGGTTGAGTAAGTGGGCGTCGATGCGCGCAACTTGCGGCGTGATGTCGGCGCGCAGCGCCAAGGTGCGCCCGCTCAACTGGTCGACCAGCTTGAAGGTGCGCAAATCCACATCGCGACTATCGCCGATCAGCAACGATTCGGCATATTCCAGCAACGGGGGAGCGACCGGCTGATAGCCGGAGGTGCGCAACAATTCGAGGAACTGCGCGCGCATCCGTTCGACGCGCCATGCCTCGTCGGGCAGCATGTCCTGGATATATTCGGGGAGCAGCCAGTTTTGCATTACGGCATCTTTATAAAATCACTTGACCAGATACAACAGCAGCAATCCGAAAAGCATTGAGGTGATGCCGACGAAACGCAATTGCCCGTCCGTCAGCGCAACCATCTTGCGGAAGGTTTCGCGCCACATGGCGGGAAACACAAACGGCAGCAAACCTTCGATTACCAGCATCATCGCAAAACCGATCAGCCAGTAATCCAGCACCGTTTAACCACCCTTGCCCGAACTCTTCAGGTATTTGAAAAACGCCGAGCTGGGGTCAAGCACCATCACGTCGCTCTTGTTCTTGAAGCTTTGCTTGTAAGCTTCCAGGCTGCGGTAGAAAGAATAAAACTCCGGGTTGCGGCCAAATGCGGACGCATACAAGGAAGAAGCCTTGGCATCGCCCTCGCCCTTGGTCTGCTGTGCGGTACGGTAGGCTTCGGCCAGAATGATCTCGCGCTGCCGGTCGGCATCGGCCTTGATTTTCTCGCCTTCCGCCGCGCCGGAAGCGCGCAGTTCATTGGCGACACGCTTGCGCTCGGCATCCATGCGGCGATAGACCGATTCGCTGATTTCCAGCGGAAAATCGACACGCTTCAGGCGCACATCCAGCACTTCCACGCCAATCTTACGCGCATCGGTATCCGCCTTGGTGCGCAGCACTTCCATGATCTTGTCGCGCGCGCCGGACACCACTTCGTTGATGGTGCGCTTGCCGAATTCCTCGCGCATGCTGGAATTGACCGTCTGCAGCAAACGGTTCCTGGCACGCGCCTCATCGCCGCCGACGCTGACGTAATACTGCTTGACGTCCACGATGCGCCATTTGACGAAGGAATCCACCAGCACGTTTTTCTTTTCCGCAGTAATGAAACGCTCCGGCTCGCCGGCATCCAGCGTAAGAATGCGCGAATCGAAATAGCGCACGTTCTGCAACAGCGGCACCTTGAAGCCCAGCCCTGCATCCGATTTGACGCGGATTACCTCGCCCAACTGGAACACGATCGCGCTCTGGCGCTGATCCACCACAAATATGCTCATGCTCAACAAAACCAGCACGGCAACCGCACCCATCAATAAATTACCGATACTCTTGTTCATTTAGCGTGCCTCCCTGTCGCGTCCCAGCAACGAATCGCGTGCGCGCTGTGCCGCGGTATTGTCGCTGGATTGTGAGGTCGCAGGCAGCGTTACTGCCGCGCCGCCGGCGCGCGTACTTTCCATCAGTTTATCCAGCGGCAAATACAGCAGGCTGTTGCCGTTTTTCTGATCGACCAGCACCTTGCTGACATTGCCCATCACCTGCTGCATCATGTCCAGATACATGCGCTCGCGCGTGACGGCGGGCGCTTTTTCGTATTCGGTGAGGATTTGCTTGAAGCGGCTGGCATCGCCCTCGGCATTGGCGATCACGCTCTGCTTGTAGCCTTCCGCTTCCTGCACCAGACGCGCCGCCGTTCCGCTTGCGCGCGGTATCACGTCGTTGGCGTAGGCCTGTCCTTCATTCTTTTGCCGCTCGCGATCCTGCCCGGCCTTCACCGCATCGTCAAAAGCGGCTTGCACCTGTTCCGGCGGTTGGGCATTCTGCATGGTCAGTTTGCTGATCAAAATGCCCGATTTGTAGCGATCCAGAATTTCCTGCATCAACTTGGTCGCCGAGGCGGCCACCTGTTCGCGGCCTTCATATAGCACAAAGTCCATCTTGCTCTTGCCGACCACCTCGCGGATGGCGGTTTCTGCGGCCTGGCGCACGTTCTCGTCGGGCATGCGGTTGTTGAACAGATAGTCGGCCGGGTCGCTGAGGAAATATTGCACCGCGAACTGGATGTCGATGATGTTCTCGTCTTCGGTCAGCATCAGTGACTCTTTCAGCATCTTGTTCTTGACGTTGTCGCGATAGCCGACTTCCACCGTCCTGACCTGGCTCAGGTTGACGATTTCCGCCGTCTCGACCGGGAACGGCAAGTGCCAGCGCGGCCCCGGTTCGGTGACTTCGACCAGTTTGCCGAAGCGCAGCACCACACCGCGCTGACTGGCGTCCACGATGTAAAAGCCGCTGCCCAGCCAGATCAGCGCGGCAACGATGACGATCAAACCGATGCCGGGGCCGAAACCCTTGGCGGGCTCGCCGCTGTCCGGCTTGGTATTGCCGCCATTCCCGCCTTTACCGCCCTTGCCACCCATTACGGCAGCCATTTTTGCATTGAGCTTGCGCAGCAATTCTTCCAAATCCGGCGGCCCGCCACTGTTTTTGTTACCCCATTGAGGGTCATTCAATCCCATAACTCATCCTCACTTAATCGGTTTGCCCAGTTGCTTCCACTGTCTGACGCGCGACCTTGGCTTCGGCCAAGGCAAGCTGCAAACCATCCAAACCCGCACCGCTTTTGGCACTCAAAAAAATGCGGGCAATTCTACCATAATCGTCGCGCTGCACGCTGGGCGGGACATCCTGCAAGTCGATCTTGTTGAACACCAGAACCTGCGGAATATCCGCCGCGCCGATCTCCTCCAGCACCTTGTTCACCTCGGCGATCTGATCGTCGCGGTTGGTATTATTGGCATCCACCACATGCAGCAATAAATCGGCCTGTATCGTCTCTTCCAGCGTGCTGCGAAAGGCCGCAACCAGCGAATGCGGCAGATGACGGATAAAACCGACCGTATCCGACACCACGATTTCGCCGACCCCCTCGGTGAACATGCGGCGCGAGGTGGTATCCAGCGTGGCAAACAACTGATCGGCCACATACACGTCGGCGCGCGTCAGCCTGTTGAACAGCGTGGACTTGCCCGCGTTGGTGTAGCCGACGATGGATACCGACAGCACATCGGCGCGGCTGCGCGCACGGCGCTGCACGGCGCGCTGATGCTTGAGCTTTTCCAGGCGCTCTTTCAGCAGATGAACACGCTTGTCCAGTTTGCGCCGATCCAGTTCCAGCTTGGTTTCGCCGGGGCCGCGCGCGCCCACCGCGAATTTCTGCTGCCCCATGCCGACCCCCTGTCCGACCAGGCGTGTGGCGAGATATTTGAGCTGCGCCAGTTCAACCTGAACCTTGCCCTCGTGGCTTTGCGCGCGCTGCGCAAAAATATCCAGGATCAACATGGTTCTATCGATTACCCGTACATTTGAATCGGGCGTATTCAACTTGGCGGTCAGGTTGCGCATTTGCGCGGGGGAAAGGTCGTGGTTGAAAATGACCAGCGGAACTTCCATGCGTTCGACAATTTCGGCGATTTCCTGCACCTTGCCGCTGCCCGCAAACAAGGCCGCATCGGGGTGTTGCCGCTTGCCCTCGACAACCGCCAGCGTGCGCACTCCGGCGGTTTCGGCCAGCAGGCGCAATTCCGCCAGGCTCTCGCTATAGTCGTTCTCACCGAAATTGATACTGACCAGGACTGCGGTCCCGGAATCCGCAGCGTCTTGCTGCATTACTCGGCAGCGTCGTCGTAGGGAATGCTGATCGCCCGCGCCGGAACGATCGTGGAAATGGCGTGCTTGTAAACCATCTGCGTAATGGTGTTTTTCAGCAGCACCACATATTGATCGAACGACTCGACCTGGCCTTGCAGCTTGATGCCGTTGACCAGATAAATCGCGACCTGCACATGCTCTTTGCGCAGCGCGTTGAGAAATGGATCTTGCAGTTGCTGTCCTTTTGCACTCATGTTATTGCTCTTATCAGTTAGGAACGGAACGGCACTTTACTGGATTCCGGCGCAACTGTGAATATATTTGCCAAAAAGTTGAGGTTTTTGGGTAAAAAAACGCTAAGGGTGTTGGCAGTAGTCACCCCCTGATGACGAAACGTATCACAATGACTGCTCCACCTTTCACCCCAAACCCCTGGTGAAACAACTAGCCATTCGACTAGGCCATCAAAAGACGATGGCCAAGTCGCTGGTTATCCCGGCCTCCCCTTGTCAGGGGAGGAGTCTGGGCTCCCCCCTGACAAGGGGGAGCTGGAGGGGGTTTGGGGTTCCAATTCTTACGTTGTTTTGCGCTATGAAAGATATCCTCATGCTCGCATGACACAATCGACCATCAACAGCGTCATGTCGTCGAAAGCGCGCCGCGTTCCCAAGTGGCCGTGCAATTCGCTGGACACCGCATCGAACCGTTGCGCTTCGGGCATTTCCTTGATTACCCGTTGGATATTGTGCTCGCCCCACGCGATGCCCTGCTCATTTTCTGCCTCGACGAGCCCATCCGAATAAACCACCAACTGGCTGGGGCGGCTCCATTGGAAAATTTCCGTCTGGGCGGTAAAAGTCCTGTCGAGGATACCCAAAGGCAGGTTTTTGGGAATGAGGGAGTGGTAAATCTCGCCCGCCTGATCGACCAGCATTGCCGAGGGGATACCGCCATTCCATGATTCGATGACGTGGTTATAAGTGTCGATGCAAGCCAGAAACGCTGACACGAAGCGGTCGGCGGGAGATTGCACCTTGACCGCCCAGTTCATTTCCTCAACGATCTGCGCAAGCGGCAGACCTTTTGCAACCATGCTGTAGAAGACGTGATTCACCGGCAGCAGGTTCAGGGCGGCCGGCAAGCCGTGCCCGGTCGAATCGGCCAGCATGATATACAGCCGGTCGCTGCGCGCACGGCGGAAAGCCACCAAATCGCCGCTGACCATATCTGCGGGTTCGAGCCGATACCTCACCTGCGGGTCCACCATGAGCTCCGGCTGCATCATCCGTTTCATCAGCTCGGACACCAGCGCACGCTCTTCTTCCGCAGCTTGATGATAGGCCTCCAGTTGGGCGCGGCTGATCTCCAGCGCACGGGTCTTCAACAACAAATCCGCGCTCTTCAGGATGGCTGCATGGAGCTTGCCCAGATCGATGGGTTTGAGCACATAATTATCCACGCCGACGTCGATGGCACGATGCAGATAGGCGGAATCGTTAAAGGCTGTCGTCAGGATGATGGGCATGGACGGGGCGCGCCGCTTGATGATTTCCGCAAACTCCAAGCCATCCATTTCCGGCATCATAATGTCGCTGACGATCATATCGGGACGGCGTTCATCGTAGCATTTCAACGCCTCGCGCCCATTGCTGGCCGTCAGCACCCTGGCGCATTTTTTATGGAGAAAATGAACCACCTGCCCTCTCATTTCCTCATCGTCCTCGACATAAAGTATCGTCAGGTCGTTCAGGCTAAGGTCTGTCATTTTCCACCTCGCTATCTTTTACCGGCGTATCGTCGTGTGCCAGCGGAACAATGATGGAAAATTCCGCGCCCCCAGGCACGTTTCTGCAAACGATCCTGCCGTTCATGTGTGTTTCGATAATGGTTTTATTCATGTGCAGGCCGATCCCCGTGCCATTCTGCTTGGTCGTAAAGTAAGGGTCGAAAATCTTTTCCAGCTCCTCATCCTGAATACCGCCCGCATTATCGCGTATGGTTACCACACCCCACCCATCGTATCCTGCCAACTCAATATCTATGCGACCTTGCGGCACTTTTCTGTCCACCAGCGCATCTTTCGCATTGACCAAAAAATTAAGAGCCACTTGGGAGAACTCGTTGGGATGCCCCAATGCCTTGAGCCCCTGATCCCCCGTCAGCCGGATAGCGATTCCGTTATTTTTCAACATCGCATCCAGCAACTGCAGGGTTCCATAAATAGACTGATAAATCGAAAAACGCTCCTTGGCCCGGTTCGGCCTGAAGAAATCGCGAAAATCATCAATCGTGCAAGACATGCGCTGAATCGCCCGTGTGGCCGTTTCCACATACTCTTCCAGCACGCTTGCGCTCAGAGATTTTTCCTGGAAATCCGCCTGGATGTTTTGCACGACCAACCCCAAGGTGCTCAGTGGTTGACGCCATTGATGGGCGATGTTGCCGATCATCTCACCCATCGCCGCATTGCGCCCCTGCTGGATAAACAAACGCTCTCTTTCCAAGGTTTTCTGCGTTTCTTCCTCCACGCGCTGTGCAAGAGTTTCATTCAGTGTCTTCAGGTTGCTTTCCGTGGTTTTCAAACGGTCGATATCCAGCATGATCCAGATACTGCCTTTGCCGGGATTATCGGGATCAATAGCGACGCCGCGTTGATGGCACCAGAACGTCTTGCCCGTGCATCGCCTCATCAGCCGCTCGGTTTCATAAACCCCGCCATCCGCCAAAAAATCGAAACCCTTACTGCCCTCGCCATCCGACCCATTTTCGCCGATTGCATAAATCGTCTCCATCGGCTCCCCGATCAAGTCGCCAACGACATAGCCAAACATCTGCTCCATATGCTTGTTGATCCAGAAAAATTTGCCCTCGCGCAGATAAGCCACGCCAATCTGTGCGTTATCGAGCACGGCACGCAATTCCCGCAAGGTGTCATTCAGCAACCTCTGGGTAAATTTCTGTTCGGTAATATCGTGAAAAGCCACCACCGCCCCGGCGTAGCGGCCATCGCGTAAAATCGGTGTCGCAATAGCGGATACCGGAAACTGGATGCCATCGCCGCGTATAAAATATTCATTGTCGCTGTAGACAACATTGCAAGTCTGCTGGATACCGTCGAGCAGGCAACCCGGCTCAACATCCTCGCCATGCTGATCGTTTTGCAAAAAACAGCCGCAGAGGTTGCACGCATCCCGCCCCAGCACTTCCTGCTCGCTACAACCGAACTGCTTGGCCGCAGCCGGATTCACAAAGCTGACCCGGTTGTCCGTATCGACGACATAGATACCTTCCCCGACGGTGCTGGTTATTTCACGCAAACGCGCTTCATTTTCCGCCAGCGCTTCCTCCATCCGCTTGCGTTCGGTGATGTCGTTTTCGATGGAAAGAAAATGAATGATTTTGCCGTTTTCGTCAAAAATCGGCGAAAAAGAACACGCCTGCCAGCAAATTTCGCCGCCACTGGAATGCTTTGCCATCTCCCCGCTCCAGTTTTCTCCGCTCGATGCCGCCCGCAGCATACCGGAGTAAACCTCTGGAGAAACCAGCCCAGACCTGAGCATATCCATGTTCATGCCCGGCACTTCATGCCTCTCACAGCCAGAAGTATTGAAGAAAGATGGATTGGCATACTCGATGTTGCCGGCAGTGTCGGCAATAAAAACGCTGTTCGGGCTTTGCTCCACAGCGCGCTTGAATTTGTGCAGCGCCATTTCGCTCTTCTTGAGCGCGCTAACATCCTCATAGCTGACCAGCAACCCGTATATATCACCGCCCATGTCACGCAGCGGCACCTTGCTTACATCCAGCCAGGTGTTATGTTCCCGTGACGACACCTCGGAATGAAAGGAAGCCCGCCCGGAGTCCATCACCCGCTCATCGATGGTGCGCAGATAATCGGCCTCTTCCCGATCGGAGTAAAAGTCATAATCGGTTTTGCCGACAATTGCGCTGGTGCTGGAAAGATTTAGCGCCCGGGCACCGCTCAGATTGCAACCGCGAAACACGGAGTTGCGATCCTTCCAAAACAGCCGCTGCGGCAGGCTATCCAGCACGGAACGGTAAAAATGTTCCCGTGCGCTTTGTTCTTGCAGGCTATCGGAAAATTTGGCGGCGCAATCCTTTGCCGCACTGATGTCGCGCAGGCAACCCGCCAGATAAGCCGCTGCTCCGTTCGCATCGCGCTTGAACGACACTTCATTGCTGACCCAGCGATAATTGTTCAGGCCATCGCGAAAACGGAATTCCTGGGTGGCGCAGCCGGTCGTTGCAAGTCCGGCAAACTCCCAAAGCACGCGATCGGCATCATCTGCGTGAACCCGATCACGCCAAAAGGCAGCAGACTCCACGCAGAATTCCGGCGGCACACCCAGCACCCGCCCGATGTTGCGGCTCACATAACGCAAAGCAAAATCACCCTCACCCGCAGCGGTATAAAACACCACCGAGGCCTCGCCGAATACCTCATCCAAAACATCCAGCGAGGTAGCGCCTGCATCATTTATCGCACAACTATCCATGTTGCCTGCCCGGTAAAGATAAACTCCTCAGCCTGACAACCGATGCTCCTGAAAACCTTGTTTGATCGACGAAAATCGCAACTACCACTCAGGTCAAAGTAGTATGCTCGAAAACAATCACAACGCCAGTCCCTTCACCCTGGAAGGGGGAAGGTTAGGATTAACCAGCGACTTGGCTGCGGTCTTTTGCAGCCTAGTCGAATGGCTAGTTGTTTCATCGAGGGGGTGGAAGGGTGGAATCATCTCAAAGGGTCTTTGTACCCCACCTTTCTACCCCCATCTGCAAGGGGGAAGGAGAGAAACGGCAGCATCTGAGCAGCTGCGCACATTGCTTCTAACCAAGTCATTACAAATTCCAACTCACTAACTTTTTTGACAGGACGATTCTAGCGGACATGTTGACAGTCACATGTTTGCGGCCGCGCGCAAACCTATCATATTGCGTGCCCAACCGCTGATGCCATCCAGCTGCTCATCGCAAATATTTGCCTGTTCGGCTGAGGCCGTTGGCGGCTGTTTCAGCATAGCAAGCTCCCGCTGTGCCAGCGTCAGCTTGCCGCTCAAGGTTGCGTTGCAGGATTCCAGCAATTCCATGCGCTTCATCATTTGACTGGTCCTCATCTCGACGTGCCGTTCGAGCGAGTGGCGATGCTCATTCAATTCGGCTTCCATATCCTTTTTATCGGTAATTTCCAGCATGACCCCGCTGGCAAACATTGGCACTCCCGATTCATCGCAAGTCATGCGAGCCTCATCGTGAAACCAATGAATTTTTCGGTTGCTATCGTAAAGTCGGTAATAGCAATTGAATTTCTCGCCGGTGCTGCAACTATGCTGTATAGCCTGAACAAGCCGCTCAAAGTCATCCTCGTGAACCTGCTGCAAGCGCAAATCCGTTTTGCCCAGCCATGCCTCCATGGCGAACCCAAGATGGGCTATTTGCGGGCTCACATAAATCATGCGGCCGCCTTGTCGGCATGAAGAGATATAGGCCATTGCCGAGGAATGTTCGAGCGGCAGGATGCGGGTATAACCACCTTGATCCAACAAAATTTTCTCCTTGCGCACGCTTTCCTCGAAGGCATCAAAATCATCCTGCTGTACCGGCAATATCGCGCCGACTCCGGCCAGCGATTTTTGTATCTGCTCAATTGCCGCCCCATTGGTGCTTTCCATTTCGCATTCTTCGATCGCGCTGGAATGCCCGGAAGAAATTGTTTGTTTCGCCTGCAACGGCGAGCCTCCGGCAAATGCAAAATCGCTGCCACGCTCTCCATTATTGACTGGTGAGTTTTTTCCACGTCTTGTTTTGAGCGTAGAGCACAAGGGGGAAGCAACGAAATGATTACCCGATGAATTGTGGCCTTGCCTGCTGATCGCTTTCATAATCCTTCCCCATATAATTGAGCCGCTTGGCTATAACATCAAATGAACAGTGCTGCATTACCTTAAAGTGAATTCTGCCAAACCTGAACCTGTTGCAATATCGGGCGTTGATTATTTTGCTGTCATATTTCGGGAAAGTAGAACTGTGTATCCGACTATGCCCTGGTAGGGAAAGGACGATAGACTTAAAGGGTTGGTTCACGTCATAGTGTTTATCACACTAATTCAGCAGCATTTTTTAAACTTAGAAATCTCAGTTAAAGCGCAGGGACGCAGAGTGTCGTGCGAGAAAACAATGGAGTATATGCAGCCGCACGACTTCACCTGTTTTGCGAGACGCTTCATTATCAGGGGTGGCTACTGCCATGCCCGTTAACGTGAAACTCGCGTAGCGATTCGTTCGCCTGGCTACGCCCCCCTCGCTTCGCTCTCCCCGCTTGCGGGAGAGGATTGAGGTGAGGGAGAGCGTAGCGAGGGTTCCGGGCATGGCAAGTTTCATAATCAGGGGTGGCGCACTTGCCATGCCCGTTAGAATAAATGCCTGTCGGTCAAAATAGGAGAGGCAATTGACCGGCGGGCGAAGTGGCTCAATTTCTCAAAACTCTGCCCATTCGCCATCTTCGCCTTGTATTTGCGGCTTGGACGGCGTGGCAACCTCATGGCTCCCCCCTCCCTTGGCCTTGATGACCGCAGGATGAGCGGGCTTGCCGGTGCTCGGGTGACCGGCATTGGGCCGACGCGTTGTGGACGCATGACCTGCCGGAATTGCACGGGCAACAGCGGACGGTTCGCGGCGCGCCACGGCGGTGCCGCCGGAGTGGCTATCCATCTTGAAGGTGCCCACCGAGACCGACAGGTTCTGCGCCTGCTCTTCCAGCGACTCGGCGGCGGCGGCGGCTTCTTCGACCAGCGCGGCGTTCTGCTGGGTGACTTCGTCCATCTGGGTGATGGCGGTGTTGACCTGTTCGATGCCTTGGCTTTGTTCCTGGGACGCGGCGGTGATCTCGGACATGATGTCGGTCACGCGCTTGATCGCGGTGACGATTTCTTCCATGGTCTGCCCGGCCTGGGCGACCAGCTTGCTGCCGCCTTCGACTTTCTCGACCGAGTCGCCGATCAGGGTTTTGATTTCTTTGGCGGCGGCGGCGGAGCGCTGCGCGAGGTTGCGCACTTCTCCGGCCACCACGGCAAAGCCGCGCCCTTGTTCGCCCGCCCTGGCCGCTTCCACCGCGGCGTTGAGCGCGAGGATGTTGGTCTGGAACGCGATGCCGTCG
>JAUYJO010000204.1 GCA_030700315.1 Gallionella sp. | reverse complement strand
CGCGCAGCGCACCGTCGACTGGTTCAGCCAATACCTGATCGTGCCGCTGGACGATCCGCTGACGGTGGAAGCCGGCCAGCAGGTGGCCGTTTGCTTTGCCTACCAACCGGGCGACCAGATCGCGGCGCTCAAACCCAGCGTGACCCTCGCCCGTTGATCCCGGAAAAAGCTCTCAGCCACACAGTTGATGCAGGGCTGCACCCCTATTAAAAGCTGAGTTTCCCGTCACTGCTCAGGCCGAAGCAATATGCTCACAGAAACCATTCGGCGTACTCGACCGGAATCAGCAACAAGGCAACAGAATCTCGCGCCCCGTTCGCCACCGTCACCTCCAAGCGACTCCGAGCGCCACCACGGCCACAGTCAACAACCCCAGCACCAGATTCAGCGCGACCAGCCTGCGAATCCAGACCAATATCTCCCCCGCCTCTTCCCAGCGCTGCTTGGCGACATGCAGGTTGAACGGCACGTAGCAGGCAAAAAATACATAGCCAAAAATCACCATCATCGCCAGCCCCAACACCACCATGATGTGGACATGATGTGCCGTATGGACGATGCCGCCGGACAGATAAATCAGATAAAAACCCGTAACCAGTATCGCGCCGACCACGCCCCATACCCAATTAAAAAAACGGCGGAACACCGCATTCAATAGCGTGAGGCGTTGCGGCGGTTCGAGTGCTTCCACGGCAGCCGGGCGCAGCACCATATGCGCGAAAAACATGCCGCCAACCCAGATCAGGACGGCGAACAAATGAACGAGTTTGAACAAGGTTATTGTAAGCATGTTGGCAGGTTATGTGGATGATGCAGGATACGATAACAAGACACTATTGCGATTGTCGGTGAGCTATCACCATACGAAGCGGAAGCAACTTGTTTTCGGCCTGAAGGCCGAGGCTATGCGCACAATTTAACAGCGCCGTGCCAGGCGCTCTTTGCGCGCCGCTTGAATCTCGGCATCGACTTCTTCGTCAGAAAGTGGAGAGGTGTTCAATTTATCAAGATTGGACAATGCTTCACCCAAACAGATTCCGGCAGCAGTACGGGATTCACGCGCTGCTAAAAACTCGACAAAATCCTCCACCTCGGCAAGTCGCTGCTGCGGAAGCTGTTGCAGCTTTTGAATCAATGTGGATGCTATTGCGTTCATATTGATCTCCAGATGTTGGTGTAGTGTAGCAAAAAATTCCGCCAGGCTTTAAATAACGCTAGGAACTGACAGGCGACCGATGTCGTTTGCTCCATGCAGTCGCATAAGCTAAGTCTCCCCAAGCAGCAAAAAAATGGATGCCATGCGCCCTACATGCTATCGTGCCGCAGCAATAGGTCGCCACACCACCAATACAAGGCCACAATCTTAACCGAGTGCCAAGAGGATCAAGGCGTACTTCCTGCTCAGTCGAAAAATGAAAAGCCTGACAGGTTTCCCTGCCAGGCTGGATACAGAATCTTTCGATTCTTTATTGTAACAACGGCTCTCACCCCGGATGAGCTACAACGTTTTCATTATCAGGGAGAACATAATGACAAGCAAGCAGAAAAACTTGGGCGTACTCACTTTCGGGCTGGACATCGGCATCGCCTCGGTCGGTTGGGCGGTGCTGGGCGAAAACCGCATCGTCGATCTCGGTGTGCGTTGCTTCGACAAGGCGGAAACAGCCAAAGAAGGAGAATCGCTCAACATTGCCCGACGCTCCGCGCGTCTGTTGCGCCGCCGCCTGCGCCGCCGTGCGTGGCGGCTCACCAAGCTGGCAAGATTGCTGAAGCGCGAAGGGCTCATCGCAGATACCAATTTATTCAAGGATCAACCATTCGCGCAATCATTGTGGCAACTGCGCGTCGATGGCCTCGACCATCAACTGAATAACGAAGAATGGGCGCGCGTCATCTACCACCTGTGCAAGCATCGCGGCTTCCACTGGATCAGCCGCGCGGAAGAAAAAGCAGCGGAAAACGACAACGAAGGCGGCAGGGTCAAAAAAGGTCTCGCAGGTACAAAAAAGCTGATGCAGGAGAAGAGCTACCGCAGCGCCGCCGAAATGGTACTCGCGGAGTTCCCAGAAGCGCAACGCAACAAGCAGGGCGACTACAGCAAGGCGCTCTCACGTGCATTGCTCAGCGATGAATTCGTGCTGCTGTTCAAACGGCAACGCGAGTTGGGCAACCCGCACGCCAGCGCCGAATTGGAAATTGCCATCCTTGGCGATGGTGACAGAAAAAGCGGGCTGTTTTGGGCGCAGAAGCCGCCCCTGGCAGGGAAAGATTTATTGAAAATGCTGGGGCACTGCACTTTCGAGAAAAACGAATACCGCGCCCCCAAAGCCAGCTTCACCGCCGAACGCCATGTCTGGCTCACCCGGCTCAACAACCTGCGCATCGTCATAGACGGCACGGCACGGCCATTGAATGAAGCGGAGCGCCGCATCGCCTTGCTGCTGCCCTACCGGCAGGCAGGCGACCTGACCTACAAGCAGTTGCGCGCTGTGCTGGTCAAAGAAGGATATTTGCCCGAGTCTTTCCGCTATACCGGCCTGCCCTACCCCAGCGGAGCAAAGATCGAAGAAAAAATCAAAGACCCGGAAGCCGAGAAACTCATCAAACTTCCCGCCTGGCATGAGTTGCGCAAGACGCTCAAGGACAGGGGGCTGGAGGCCGAATGGGAGAGGATTTCTACCGAAGCGCTGGAAGGCAGGCCGCAGCTGCTCGACCAGATCGCGTGGGTGCTTACCGTGTACAAGGAAGACGAAGAGGTCGCACGCGAGCTCGGCAAACTCGACCTGCCGAACAAGGAAAAGCTGGTGGACGCGCTGCTCGACATCCGCTTCGACAAATTCAGCAACCTCTCGCTCAAGGCGCTCTACAACATCCTGCCACAGATGGAAAGCGGGCTGCGCTACGACGAAGCCTGCTTGAAGGCGGGCTACCACCACAGCCAGTTGCACAAGGTCGGCGCGGGCGAGCACAAATACCTGCCGCCGTTCTATTCCGGGCGCGACAAGGATGGGCGCCTGATATTCGACGAGGACATGGACATCCCGCGCAACCCGGTGGTGCTGCGCGCGCTCAATCAAGCACGCAAGGTTGTGAATGCACTGGCACGCGAATATGGTTCGCCGCACGAGGTACATATCGAAATGGCGCGCGATCTGTCGCGCCCGTTCGACGAACGCCGCGAGGTCAAAAAGGCACAGGACGAATACCGCGAGCGCAACGAAAAGGACAAAGCCCATTTCGCGCAGGAGTTCAACATCGTCGGCACACCCAAAGGCAAGGACTTCGAGAAATACCAGCTCTATCGCGAACAGCAGGGCAAGTGCGCCTACTCCATCGAGCCAATCGACATTCACCGCCTGTTCGAGGCGGGCTATGTGGAGATCGACCATGCCCTGCCCTACTCACGCGGCTTCGACGATAGCAAGAACAACCGCGTGCTGGTGCTGGCGCGCGAGAACCGCAACAAGGGCAACCGGACGCCCTACGAATATCTGGACGGTCAAAACAACAGCGAACGCTGGCGGCAATTCGTCGGTTTTGTCGAAGGCAACAAGGCCTATCGCATCGCCAAGCGCAGCCGCCTATTACGCAAGGAATTCGGCGAACAGGAAACCAAAGAATTCAAGGAACGCAACCTTAACGACACGCGCTATATCTGCCGCTTTTTCAAAAACTACGTCGAGCAGTATCTGCAATTGCATGAAGACAGTGAATCACAAAGTTGCGTGGTGATCAGCGGACAACTCACCTCCTTTCTGCGCGCCCGCTGGGGTCTGGTCAAAGTGCGCGAAGATAGCGACCGCCACCATGCGCTGGATGCAGCCGTGGTCGCGGCGTGCAGCCACGGCATGGTCAAACGCCTGTCGGACTATTCGCGCCGCAAGGAACTGGAGCATGTACGCGAGGGTTTTGTCGATGTCACCACGGGCGAGATACCCAATCTCGCGATGTTCGACCAATTGGAAAAACACTTTCCCAATCCATGGCCGCATTTCCGCAATGAGCTCGAAGCACGCCTGAAGCTCGACGACCCGGCGCTGCTGCGCGAAGAAATGGTACGCCTCGGCACCTATCCACCAGAAGCATTGGCAGCCGTGAAGCCGCTATTCGTCTCGCGCGCGCCGCAGCGGCGCAACAGCGGCGCGGCACACAAGGAAACCATCTACGCACAGCCGGAAAGCCTCAAGGCGCAAGGCGGCGTGACACAAAAGATTGCAGTCACCGATCTCAAGCCTGCCGACGTGGACAAGCTGATCGATCCGCACCGCAACGAAAAACTTTACGCCGCCCTGCGCGACTGGATTTACAAACGGGACGACCGGGAAAAACGTGCCAGAGAAATCGAGAAGGTCGCGAAGACAGCCAAGCGCGAACTGGCTCCGAACGAGAAATCAGAGATCGAGCACCTGCGCGCCTTGCCGCGCAAACCGGACAAGAACGGCAATCCGACCGGCCCCATCGTGCGCACCGTAACGATAGTCATCGACAAACTCTCCGGCATCCCGATACGCGGCGGCATCGCCAAGAACGACACCATGCTGCGCGTGGATGTGTTCACCAAGGCGGGCAAGTTCCATCTGGTGCCGGTGTATGTGCATCACCGGGTAACGGGTTTACCGAATCGAGCGATTATCGCGTTTAAGGATGAAAACGAATGGACGCTGATTGACGATAGCTTCCAATTCCTGTTTTCGCTCTATCCAAACGACTTGCTACAAGTAGCCATGAAACAAGAAAAATTGGTTGGCTACTATGCTGGATGCGACCGCTCAACTGGCAACACTAATTTGTGGGCGCATGACCGCAGCAAAGCTTCGGGCAAGGATGGGCTGATCCGCACTGGTGTCAAGACAGCGGTATCTTTGGAAAAATTTAATGTCGATGTCCTCGGCAACCTCTACCCCGCCCCGCCGGAGAAACGCCGTGACCTGGCGTAGCGTCGTCATCTCACGCCCCGCCAAGCTGCGGCGCGAACAGTTCAGGCTTGCCGTTGAACAGGAACAAACGGCATTCGTGCCATTCGAGGACATCGCGGTGATCGTGCTCAACCACCGCGAGATCACCCTCACCCATCCGGTGCTTTCCGCCTGCGGCGAATACGGCATCAGCCTGTTCGCTACGGGCGACACGCACCATCCCAGCGGCGTGTTTCTGCCCTTCCTGCCACATTCGCGGGCCACGCGCTGGCTGCGCCTACAACTCAACTTGCCGCGCCCCGTCGCCAAACAGACCTGGGCTGCCATCGTGCGCAAGAAGATCGCCAATCAAGCTGCCTGCCTGCGGCTGGCCGGTCGCGACGGTGCAGACCGGCTGGATTCCTACTCGCGGAGAGTGCGCTCCGGCGACAGCGACAATTTGGAAGGCCAGGCGGCAGCCTTCTATTTCACGCAACTATTCGGCAAGGATTTCCGCCGCGAACAGGCGCGCTTCGCCAATGCCGCGCTGGATTACGGCTACGCGGTGCTGCGCGGCACGATTGCACGCGGGCTGGTCGCGCATGGGCTTATGCCTTCCATCGGGCTATTTCACGCCAGCGAACAGAATGCCTTCAATCTCGCCGACGACGTAATTGAACCGTTTCGCCCGCTGGTGGATTTGTTCGTGGACAAAATGATGCCGCAACCAGACGACGAATTGCACCCGGATGACAAGGTTGCGCTAGTGGGCTTGCTCAACATCGATGTGGGAATGCCGCGAGGCAAGATGTCGGTGCTTTCCGCCATCGAGCAGATGATAGAAAGCCTGGCTCGCATCTACGATGGCGGCAGCGAATCGCTGCTCGAACCGCCCACGATTATTGGGTTGGAGCAACATCGGTTGGAGTGTTGATGCATGAGCGGCCACCAGACCCTATGCTGTCATTTCCGCGCAGGCGGAAATCCAGTTTTGATAAAAGCACTGGATTCCGGGCCAAGCCCGGAATGACGAACGACGATGAGCACGGAGACAAGACGGTTTATGCGCTTGCTTGTTTTTTTCGATCTCCCGGTTGTCACCAAGACGGAACGACGCGCCTATACCGTGTTCCGCCGCTTCCTGATAAATGACGGCTACGACATGATCCAGTTCTCGGTGTATGGCCGCATCCTGAACGGCAATGACGCGCTGGAAAAACACTACCAACGGCTGGTCGTCAATCTTCCGCCAGCAGGCTCGGTGCGCTGCCTGCGCGTGACGGAAAAACAATTTGCCAGCATGGCGCTGCTGGTCGGCCTGCCGCTTTTTCAGGAAAAAGCCATCAAGGCCAATCAAATGCTGCTGTTCTGATACGAGATTTTTCAAGCAAAACGCCCGCCAGATTGATGCCAGGCGGGCGTTTGCGTGAGGGCTATTGTAGAGCATCCGGGGTGAGAGAGGGAGCTACAACTACTCCCTTGCGGGATAGTCGTTGAACCTTATTGTAGAGCATCCGGGGTGAGAGAGGGAGCTACAACCTCAGGGTGCAGGTTACCACCTCGTGGGTGATTGTAGAGCATCCGGGGTGAGAGAGGGAGCTACAACGGCTTGCGTCATGGTGCGCGAAATGGTATTATTGTAGAGCATCCGGGGTGAGAGAGGGAGCTACAACTCGGGTACACCAGCACCACGCGCTTGCCTTATTGTAGAGCATCCGGGGTGAGAGAGGGAGCTACAACCGCCTGCAAGCGCACGCATGACCGGCGCGTATTGTAGAGCATCCGGGGTGAGAGAGGGAGCTACAACGCAGGAAGGAGCCCCCAAGGGGGCATCCTTCCATCGTTCCCGCTTCGCGGGGCTTGGCAGAAAACTTGCGCCAATCCACCACACATTATCAAGCTGGCGCCTTCCATCAATTGCACCTTGAACGCAAGCGCCGTCCGTACCAAAGTCAACATCGTTCTGTTTTCATTTTTTCTTAACAAACAATCGCCCCAATAACGCCACACCTTCAATTGTCCACTGGCAAGCATTTTTCAGTTTATTTGCAAATCCCATCGCTGGAATTGGGCAATCGGCCAGTCTCCTCAAACAGCAAAAGTTGTGCTACGGTTGCCTCCCGTTTATCTACATAAACATTTGATGACAGATACCGATTACATGCGCCATGCTCTGGAGCTTGCCGGGCAGTCGCAGGCTTGCGGCGAAGTGCCGGTGGGCGCGATCGTGGTGAGAGACGGCGAGATTGTTGGGCGTGGTTTCAATGCGCCGATTTCGCGCCATGATCCTTCCGCCCATGCCGAGATGATGGCGTTGCGCGATGCCGCACAACGGCTGGGCAATTACCGGCTGGTGGGCTGCGAGCTGTTTGTCACGCTGGAGCCGTGCCTGATGTGCGCCGGCGCGATCATGCACGCGCGCATTGCGCGGCTGGTGTATGGTGCGAGCGATCCGAAAACCGGCGCGTGTGGCAGCGTGCTGGACGTGTTTGGAGATCTACCCCTCCCTCCCCTCCCTACCCCCAATGGGACGAGGGGTGCAGTGCGTTTGAATCATCATGCCGCAGTCACGGGCGGTGTGCTGGCGGAGGAATGCGGCGCGATGCTCAGCAATTTTTTTGCGCTGCGCCGCGCGCAGCAGAAGACAGCGGATATAACCGGCGACTTGGCTGGCGTTGTTGGTCAGCCCAGTCAGATGGCTATAACCAATGACTTGGCTGTCGTTCTTGGACAGCCTAGTCAGATGGCTAGTAGTTTCACCAGTAGTTCTACCAGAGGGCAGAATACAAATTATGAAGGTTTGGGATGAAGATCAATATCCACATTCCCACGCAGCAGCTCGATTTGCTTGACGATGCGGGCAGCTTGCTGCGCCGCTACAGCGTTTCTACTGCCGCGAACGGCGCAGGCGAAGCGTGCGGCAGCCATTGCACGCCGCGCGGCAAGCACCTCATCCGCGCCAAGATCGGCGCGGGGCAAGCGGAAAATACCGTGTTCGTGCGCCGCCGCCCGACTGGCGAAATCTACACGCCCGAACTGGGCGCGCAATTCCCGGAACGCGACTGGATTCTGACGCGCATCCTGTGGCTATCAGGTTGCGAAATCGGCTTCAACCGGCTGGGCGAAAACGACACCATGCGCCGCTATATCTACATCCACGGCACACCGGATTCGGTACAACTCGGCGCTCCCGGCTCGCATGGCTGCATCCGCATGCGCAATGCCGACCTGATCGAATTGTTTGACTTGGTGCCCGCAGGAACGGCGGTAGAAATCATTTAAACGACCAAGGGAGACAGAAATCACAAACGTACCGTTGGCCATGAACCTCACGATGATGTAGGTCGGGATTCATCCCGACGGGGTTGGGTTATGCGGCGCTCTGTCGGGATGAATCCCGACCTACGAAACCCGCCCACGGTTCATAAAAGGTACTTTTACAATTTCTGCATCCCCAAGAGATTAACGAAATGCCATCAACGCCGATTTTAAGGAGCAATGGCAGAACCTCAACGAGGCTGGCGGTGTTTACTTCGCCAACTCTTTTTGCCCAAGCTGGTCAGTCATTTTCAGACCATCCAGTAGCAGATAGGTCTGGGGTTTGACTGGCCCCCCTGCCAATTCCGTTTGAATGGTGCCGGTCGCATTCGCACTCGCCTGAATCCCCTTGATGGGCTGATTGGGATTTGTTGGCGGCACGATGATTGATTGCTGCGTGTGGAGCGCCGACAGCGAAAATACGACGGTTGCCGCCACGGCAGAAACCAGCCCCACACCTTTTGCCAAGCGGGCGATTTTACGGTTTTTGCGTTGCAGCGCCGTCGCTTGCAGCATATCCACATCGGCGCGCAACTGTTCGGCTTGCGCGCGAAGCTGCACACTTTCCAGCTCTTCCAGTTCGTTGCGCTGGCGCACGGCCTGCGCCACCTCCTGCGCCAGTTTTGCCCTGGTTTGCGCCGCTTCGCGAGCGTGCTGCTCAGCCGCTTCGCGCTCCTCCAGGGCCGCACTGGCTTGCGCTTCTGTTTTTACGCGCATTTCGATTTCGGCCAATACACGCTGCTCGTTTTCCAGCTTCGCGCGCTGCTGGGCCAGCAGCTTCTGCTCCTCTTCGCTCTGGCGCAGGGCAAGCTGTCCGGCCTGCTCGGCAATGGCAGCCCGTTCGGAAGCGGCTTGCAGCGCGGCCTGCTCGGTTTGAAGTTGCACCATTTCTGCCTCGGCAGCGCGCTGTTCTTCGGCGGCGCGCTGTTCGGCTGCCTCTGCAACGATCAGCATGGTTTCCTGGCACTGCCGCTTGGCCACCTCGACAAGTTCTCCGGCACGATCAATGGCGGCTTGCTCCGCATCGGCCATATCCTGCCCGATTTGCGCTGCCAGTCGCTCGGCATCGACACGCGCCTGCTTGAGCCGTTCCGCTTCTGCCGCCGCCGCATGGCGCCGCTCGGCTTGCACCCGCAATTCGTGTTCCCGCTCGAGATCGCGTTGTTGTTGCGCCAGCAACTTGATTTCGATCTGCTGGCGTTGTGCGATTTCCAGCCGCGCGCGTTCTGCGGCTTCACTGCGTTTGCGCGCAACAACGGCAGCGCGAGCTTCGCTACGCAGGCGCTCCTGCTCCGCTTCGGTGGCCTTTTGCGCTTCTTCGGCGCGCAGTTTCGCCATGTTCTCCGCGCGCGCCATCGCGTTATCGCGCGCCCGCTCCGCATCTTCTACCTGCTTGCGGAAGGATTCCGCGGCAAGCTCCTCGGCGCGAATTTTTTCTTCCGCAGCCTTGAGCGCCAGATTCTCTGCCGCCAGACGATCCCTGGCTATATTTAGTGCGCGTACCTCCGCCTGCTCCTTCTCCTGGGCAGCTTGCCGGGCCTGCTCATTCAGCTTCGCTGTTGCCTCGGCGGCTTCATTGGCGTGAGCTTCAATCTCGATTTGTTCGTTGTGTGCCCAGATGGCGCGCAACTCGGTAGCCATGCGCTCTTCGATCGCGGCGAGCGCACGCTTTTCGGCCTCGATATTCTGCTCGGCTACCTGTAGTGCCTGCCGCGCGGCGGCGGCGCGCTCATTTGCGGCGGCGATTTCCCGCGTTTCCGCCTGCAGCTTGGCGTCCATTTCGTGCGCTGCCTGCAATTCCACTTCGGCGCGCTGCTGCGCAAACACGGCCATATCTTGCTCCGCCCGAAGCTTGTGTGCGGCGGCCTGATTGGCCAAGGCTTCGGTAGCCAGGCGGTTTTTTGCTTCTTGCTCGGTCAGGCGCAACAAGGCATTGGCTTCCTCGCGCTGCTGTAACGCCTTGCTATCGGCATCGACCTGGGCCTGCATCAATGCGGCAGCTTCCTGTTCTGCCTTGAGTTTGCGTTCCACGCCGACCCGTGCGGTCGCCTCCGCTTCGGCGCGCTGCCTGGCTACCTCATAAGCCAGGCGCTCGTCTCGCTCGCGCGCCATGGCATCGTCCATGGCCTGCTCTTCGGCAAGCTTGCGTTGAACGGCAATCGCTGCAGTAGCCTGTTCAGCCACCGCGCGTGCATGTGCGGCCTGTTCGGCTTCACGAAAAGCGGCAAGCCGCGTCTCGATTTCATTCACCACCAGCGCTTCGGCACGCGCACGCGCATCGGCAGCCTCGGCTGCGGCACGTTCGGCCATCAGCTTTGAACTGGCGAGGGCGACAACCTGCTGTTCTTTTTCAATCTTGTCTTTGACGGCCTGGGCGATTGCCTGATCCGTCGTTTCTTTTTCCTGGGCGAGTTTGGCAAATTCCTGCTCCAGGCGGGCGCGATTTTCCGCCGCTTGCGCCGCGCGCTGCTCGGCTTCGGTGCGCTTGCTGACTTTTTCCAGCTCGACTTGTTCCGCATCAAGGCGGGCTCTTGCCAGACGCGCCGCTTCCGCTTCAGCTTCAGCACGCTGCGCTGCCGCATCGCGCAATCTGGATTCCAGCCTCAGCTTTTCTTCAACCTGATTCTTTTGCACCTGCTCCGCAGCATGGCGCTCTGTACTGGCGCGCTCGGCGCGAGCCATTATTTCCGCGATGGCCGCTTGAACAGAATGGATTTCCGCTTCGGCACGCAGCCTGGCATCATGCTCCGTTTTACGTTGCTGCTCGATCAGCTCCGCCAGCTCGTGTTCCGTTTTGGCCTTGCTCTCGGCGGCAACGCGGGCAAATTGTTCCTGTTGCAAGCGCTCGTTCAATTCATCCTGCGCCTGCTGCTCGGCGCGCAGCCTGGCCTGATTTTCTTCCTGAAACCGCAATTCGCCAGCCAGCTTTTGCTGCAATTCGCCAGCCAGCTTTTTTTCCAACTCCAGCTTGCTTTGAACGATCTCCGCAAGCCTGGCTTCATCCTGGCGGTTCGCTTCAATCAACACCGTCAGCTCCGCCTCCGCGCGCGCGCGCGCCTGCGCCACCGCGCGCGCCTGCGCTTCGGCCCGCGCGCGCGCCTGCGCGGAAATATCCGCCTGCATCTCGGCCTCCAGGCGCGCGCGCGCCTCCTGGATAGCTTGAGATTCGGCGATATATTCTTCGTTGTCGCTATTGACTAAGCGGATAACGGCTGGTTTTGACATGGCACTGCTCCCTTGTGCTGGCTGATGCGCGATTGCGCCAATCTGAACCCATTACTACGCTGCCAAGATAGCAGTTTGAATGGCGGGCGAAGCACGGAACAGAGCGGGAAAATCGGGTTATTTCGAACCGGTGGCCGGACGGGGAATTACAGGCCGCTGAGCGCCTTGATATGTGCCAGCGCGCTGCGCCCCAGCGCAGGCAGTTCATAACCGCCTTCCAGCACCGATACGATGCGGCGCTGCGCGTATTTTTCCGCGACAAGCTTCAATACCCCCGTCACCCAGGCATAGTCCGCTTCGGTGAGCCGCAGCATCGACATGTCGTCGTCGCGGTGCGCGTCAAATCCCGCCGAAATCAGCAGCAATTCCGGCTGAAAATGCTCCAGCGCGGGCAACCAGTATTGCGTGACCGCATGGCGGAATTCCTCGCCGCCCGACCCGGCAGCGAGCGGCACATTGATGATGTGCTCGTTGCCGCTGTCGGCCCCGCAATACGGGTAGAACGGATGCTGGAAGGTGGAGCACAACATTACGCGCGGCTCGTCGTGGAAGATGTTCTCCGTGCCGTTGCCGTGATGCACGTCAAAATCCGCGATGGCGACACGCTGCAAGCCGTGCTGCGCCAGCGCGTGCGCCGCGCCGACTGCAACGTTATTGAAAATGCAGAAACCCATCGCGCGCGCCCGTTCGGCATGGTGTCCGGGTGGGCGGATGTTGCAGAAGGCATTCTCGGCCTTGCCCGCCATCACCAGATCGACGCCCAATACCGCCGCGCCCGCCGCGCGCAAGGCGGCCAGATAGCTGAACGGGTTCATCGCCGTGTCGCCGTCGAGCTGCACCATGCCGTGCTGCGGCGCGCTGGACTCGATGGAATCGACATAGCCCGCATCATGCGCGCGCAACAACTGCTCGCGTGTCGCCTCCTGCGCATCGTGGCGCTGCAAATAATCGAGCAGCCCGGCGGCGATCAGTTGATCCTCGATGGCATGGATACGCGCCGGAGATTCCGGGTGATGCGCGCCCATGTCGTGCTTGAGACAGAGCGGATGACTAATATAGGCGGTTTGCATGGTAGCGCGGCAAGAATGGCACGGCGCTATCATACCCAACATCTCCGCTTAATGATGTAAGAGTCCGCCCGAAAAAAAGCCAACCTTCCGGTTGGCATTTTTTTGCTCTCCCTGCAACCCGTCATTCCGGCATACACCACCAGAATGATGGGGTATAAACCCAGATAGTTCATTAGCTATTGGGGTATTGAAAATCAATGGGTTGTAGGTCGGGTTTTAACCCGACATGTCGGGCTGAAGCCCGACCTACGCCCCAATGGATTATCTGGGATAAATCAAGCGCGCTTCCTGAATTCATTGGTGCGGGTGTCGATCTCAATCTTGTCGCCGATCTCGATGAACGCCGCAACGGGCATCTCGAAGCCGGTGTTGATCTTGGCGGGCTTCATCACCTTGCCGGAAGTATCGCCGCGCACGGCAGGCTCGGTGTAGATGACTTCGCGCACGATGGTGTTGGGCAGCTCGACGGAGATCGCCTTTTCGTTGTAGAACACCACTTCGCAGGGCATGCCGTCTTCGATGTAGTTGAGCGCATCGCCCATACACTCAGCTTCAATCTCATACTGGTTGTATTCGCCGTCCATAAACACGTACATGGGGTCGGCAAAATAGGAATAAGTCACCTCCTTGCGATCCAGAATGATCTGGTCGAATTTGTCGTCAGCGCTATACACGGTCTCCTTGGCGGCCTCGGTCAACAGATTCTTCATCTTCATCTTGACCACCGAACCGTTGCGACCGGAGCGGCTGTAATCTGCCTTGAGAATAACCATCGGCTCGCCACTCACATTAATGACGTTGCCTGCGCGGAGTTCCTGTGCTGTTTTCATGTTTGCTGTTCCTCAATTTTGAAGGCGCGCATTCTACCGATTTCACACGAAAAATCCAGTAAATTCAGCGCCAGATCGTTTTCTGCCAATTCCCGTGCCCACCCCTGGGCGTGTAAGTCCAACTCGCTGTAGGCAGCGACGAATGCCGTCCAAGCCTTACCGGCAGCATCCTCGTTATTCCATTCCCGCCACAGGCCTTGTACCGCCTGGCTTGCCGCCATGCCGAGCGGTGCGCAATACAGCTTCAGAAAGGCTTGCAGTTTTTGCCAGTGCGCCGCATCGTGCTGCGGATAAATCTGCCACACGAACGGCTTGCCCGCCCATTGTGCGCGGACGCAGGAGTCCTCGCCACGGACGAAATTGACATCGCACGCCCACAATAGTTCATCGTAGCGCTCCTGCTCGACGAACGGCAACACGCGCACTTGCAGACTGCCACATGAATAGCTTCGTAGGTCGGGATTTATCCCGACACAACTGGCATGTCGGGATAAATTCCGACCTACCTCCGCAAAATACTGCTCCACCTGCGGCAGGATACGCCCCTCCGGCACGAGGCACAGCACCGGCTGCGCGCCGTTCGCCCAGGCATCGAGCAACTCCGCCAACGCGTCATTCTCGTAGCCGAACAGCGAGATTTTAAGCGTCTCCGCACCCGGCATTTCCATGCCAAACGAACGCCAGAACGCCTGCTGCTGCGCGGCAGCATTCCAGAATGCGTCGCGCCGCGCAAACAGGTCATGCTCCAGCAACAGCCCGCCGGTCTGTCGAGTAAAACCGGGAAAGAAGAAGTATTTGGTCAGCGGCAGGCTCGGATGAGGCGAAGGCAGTTTATGGCATCCCTCGACCCAATCTTCGGCGCTCAGATATTCGAGGTTGATCCAGACGGATCGCTGCTGCGCAGCCATCGCTTCGATATAGTTTTGCGGCAACTTGCAGGCGAACGCTTCGATCACCAGCTCGGCAGGTTGCGCTTCGGCAAACGGTTTGGCCCAGCGCCGCACTTCCACGCCCCGGCAACGCTGAATGTCCCGCGCCGCATCCGCCTCATGGCACAGCCTGGCCAGACTGCACAGATCGTCCACCCACAGCCTGACGGCGAGACCGTGCTCGTGCGCCAGTAGCCGCGCCAGCCGCCAGCACACGCCGATGTCGCCGTAATTGTCGATGACGTTGCAGAAAATATCGCAACTGCGCGGTATTTCGTACCCCAAAGCCGGGTGAACCGAAGCCCAAAAGGGGGCGGTTTTCGTAGGTCGGATGAGCGCAGCGTTATCCGACATGGTGGTGTCGGAAGGCGCTGCGCTTTTCCGACCTACAACGCCGCGGCTCTGGTCACGTTTTGACATGATTTAACTTGTAAGCGGCTAATAATGAAAATTCGCATTTTCACTCGGCGCGCAACGCCTCCACCGGATCGAGCCTTGCCGCGCGCAGCGCCGGTGTCACGCCGGCTGCGAGACCGATGGTGATAGCCGTCAACTCGGCGAGCGCGGCGAACAACCAGGGTGTATGCACCGGCAGCGCCGGGAACAGGAGGTGCAGCGCCTGCGCGATGCCGACCCCGAGCGCCAGCCCGGCCAGGCCGCCCAGCGCCGACAGCAGTATCGCCTCACCGAGAAACAGCGTCAGCACTTGCCGTTCGCGCGCGCCCAGAGCGCGCAGCAGGCCGACTTCGGAAGTGCGTTCGGTGACGGCCATGGTCATGATGGTGAGGATGCCGACACCTCCCACCAGCAGGGAAATCCCGCCCAACGCGCCGACCGCGAAAGTAATCACGTCCAGCACCGAGCCGAGCACTTCCAGCGCCTTTTCCTGCGAAACCAGGGTGAAGTCCTCGCGCCCGTGCCGCGCCGTCAGTATGTTGCGTATCCCCGCCTCGACCCGTTCAAGCTCGGCGCTGGGGCGGTAGGTGACATGAATTTCCATCAGCCCGGAACGATTGAACAGTTCCAGCGCGCGCGCGGCGGGGATATATACCGCATCGTCCAGATCGAAGCCGAGCACCTGCCCTTTCGATTCCATCACGCCGATAACACGGTAGCGTTGTCCGCCGACACGCAGATAGCTGCCGAGCGGATTCTGCCCGCCGAACAGTTCCTGCCTGATTTTAGAGCCGAGCACGACGAAAGCGCGCGCCTGTTCCGGATCTTCGTCCGGCAGGAAGGAGCCGGTGCGCACGTAAATGCGCAGCGCCTGCGGCATCTCATGGCCGACGCCATATACCGTGGTACGGCGTGTCTTGCCGTCGGCGCGCAACTCGGCATTACCCTGCACGCTGGGGCTGACGTATTCGACATAGGGCAGACGGCGCAACGATTCCGCGTCTTCCAGCGTGAGCGGTCGGGGCGAGCCAAAAATACCGACGCTCCCGCCATGCGTTTGCTTCTTGCCAGGCTGAATACCGATCAGGTTGGTGCCAAACTGTGAGAACTCGGCCAACACAAATTGATGCAACCCTTCGCCGATGGAGGTGAGCAGGATCACCGCCGCGATGCCGATCGCAATCCCCAGCCCGGTGAGAAAACTGCGTAGCCGGTAGGCAATGAAGCTGGAGGTGGTGAGGCGGATCAGGTCGTGGAGCAGCATGGGTACGGCGTTCCTGTGCGGGCCGGAATTCGGTTTGCGGATGCCGGCAAGGTCATCATTCTGCGCAGAGCGCCAATCGCGCCCCAGAATCTTCAAGTGCAAATCCCTGTGTGGTAGCACAGGATATATCGTCCCGCTTTATCGAGAAAAGCTGGAATCAGCGTTCGAGGAAGCGCAGCTTATCCTTCAGGCCGCGCCATTTATCGGCATCGACGGGCGCATCCTTCTTCTCGACAATGGGCTTCCACCGTTTTGCCAGTTCGGCGTTCAGTGCGATGAAATGGCGCTGATCCTCCGGCAAATCCTCTTCGGAAAAAATGGCATCTGCGGGGCATTCCGCGACGCATAGCATGCAATCGATGCACTCGTCGGGGTCGATCACCAGGAAATTCGGCCCTTCGCGAAAGCAATCCACCGGGCACACCTCGACGCAATCGGTGTATTTGCACTTGATACAATTTTCCGCAACAACATAGGTCATGATGCCACTCCTGCTGATATAAAGTCGCCGCATTCTAATGTAGCGTTCCGCTATTGGCGATACTTATGTGCCGGCCTTATGTGCCAGCCTTGGCATGTCGAGCTTTAGCCGGATAGCCGTTTCGAAACTCCCCCTGACCAGGTGTATATGGGGTGGATTGGGGGTTGATTTATGTTGTTTCACGCAACTACTCAGGTGCTGCCGCTTTTCTTCTTCCCCCTTGCAGGGGGCGGGATGGGGGTAGAAAGATGGGGTAAAAGACACTTTGCGATGATTCCACCCTCCCACCCCCATCCTAACCTTCCCCCTTCCAGGGGGAAGGGACTGGTGTTGTAGCTATTTTCAAGCATACGACTTCAACCTGAGTAGTTACTGTTCACGTCAATAAACTATCCGGGATAGTTACACATCAGCTTGAATCGTACCCGGATCATGGCATTTCTTTGTATACCTGCAGCTCCAAGACTATAATAAACGCATTGCAAGGTGTCCGGCTACAATTAGCCTGCTCTGGGATCGGGTTTGCTTTTTCCCTGACCCAAAAACATTATCCTTTTGAACTCGGATCAAAGGGGTATCCAGTTTGGAGGATTTATGCCGAAATTCGATTTTTCCGTGACGACACGCGACGGGCAAAAAGTCGAGAGCATCCAGATTTACGGCCAAGACATGCCGGATGCAGAACGCAAGCTGCGCCAGATGTACCACCATTGCCAAGTGATGCAATGCAGGACGGTCAGCCATGAAAAAGAATTGTTACCGTCTGCTGATATAGAAGATATGCTGACGCTGATCGTCAAGCAAAGCTGACATAGCCTGACATAGCCGGACATAGCTTGGCATAGTACGGCCTGCATTTCGTTTCGGATTCATCCGGCTCAGGTTATGTACCCACTAAAAGGGTTGCCCCTGCCCGAATGAAAAAGGCCTGCATCACGCAGGCCTTTTTGTCTTCATCGCCGCGATGTTTAACGCGCGGAGCGCAGCGCTTCGATCCGCTCGTCCAGCGGCGGGTGGGTCATGAACAGCCTGGAAAAACTCTTGCCGCCGGAAATGCCGAATGCGGCCATCTGCTCCGGCAAAGTCGCCTGTTCGTGGTTGACCTTGAGGCGCTCCAGCGCGGCGATCATCTTCTGCCGCCCGGCCAGGTTAGCGCCGCCCGCATCGGCGCGGAATTCGCGCTGGCGCGAGAACCACATCACGATGGTGCTGGCCAATATGCCCAGCACCAGTTGCGCCGCAATCTCCGCGACAATCATGCCGATGCCGTGGCCGCGGTCGTTTTTGAGTATGACGCGATCGACGAAGTAGCCAAACAGCTTGGCGAAGAAGATCACGAAGGTGTTCACCACGCCCTGGATCAGCGCCAGCGTCACCATGTCGCCGTTGGCGACATGGCTGATTTCATGCGCCAACACCGCCTCCACCTCGTCGCGGCTCATGTTGCGCAGCAGCCCGGTGCTCACCGCCACCAGCGCATCGTTGCGGTTCCAGCCGGTAGCGAACGCATTCACGTCCGGCGCGTCGTAAATCGCCACTTCCGGCATACCGATCCCCGCAGAAAGCGCCTGGCGTTTCACGGTATCCACCAGCCAGCGCTCGGTCGGGTCGCTCGGATTGTCGATGACCTGCGCGCCGACCATGCGTTTGGCCGACCACTTGGACATCGCCAGCGAAACCAGCGAACCGGAGAAGCCGATCACCGCCGACAGCACCAGCAGCGCATTGAAGTCGATCCCGCCGGTCTCGTCTATCCAGCGATCCACGCCGAGCAGGCGCAGGGTGATGCTGATCACAACCAGCACCGCCATATTGGTCACAATGAACAAAAAGATTCGCTTCATATTACTGTCTCCATCGTCAAAAACTATGGCGCGCAGTTTAACACCTGCCGCCCTCCGCTCCCCTACATGGGTAATATTCCTATTTTTTCAAGCGCGCAATTCGAGGCGCAAACAGCAAAAAAGTTTCACGCGCCGCAATCAGATGGGCGAAATGCGCCGCGCGGCAAGCTGTGGGGCATGAGTTGCCCCAAACGCCAGGCATCGCAGTTTTCGATTTGCAAATGCTGTAAGAGAAGGTAGCTACTCAGGTGCTGCCGCTTTTCTCCTTCCAGGGGGGAACCGGGATTAACCAGCGACTTGGCTGCGGTCTTTTGCAGCCTAGTCGAATATGGCTAGTTGTTTCATCGATGGGGGTAGATAAGGTGGGGTACCAAAGACACTTTGCGATGATTCCGCCCTTCCACCCCCATCCTAACCTTCCCCCTTCCAGGGGGAAGGGACTGGCGTTGTGCTATTTTCGAGGATGCTACTTTGACCTGAGTAGTTGCAAAAGAAGGTTGATAGCCGGAAGATTTTTGAAGTAACATCCTGCCTCCGCGCATACGGAATGAACGACATTCCGGCAATGCAGCAAAACATCCTGACGTTGCAGCCAAAAAATACAAGCCGAAGCGGCGTGCCAGCCGGAACGGCAGACAGAATCAACTTAACCAAAAACGGGAAATTCCATGACTCTGATGATAGGAATTCCGCGGGAAACTGCTGCGGGAGAAAAACGTGTTGCGACTGTGCCTGAGGTCGTCGAAAAGCTCGTCAAGCTGGGCTTCAAGGTCGCCGTCGAATCCGGTGCCGGCGATGCGGCCAATTGCAGCGACGACACTTACCGCGCCGCGGGCGCAGAAATTATCGATGGCGCGGCCAAACTGTGGGCCTCGTCCGACATCGTCTTCAAGGTAGGCGTGCCGACGACGGAGGAGGTCGGCCTGATGCGCGAAGGCGGCACCCTGATCGGCTTCATCTGGCCGGCGCAAAACCCG
>JAUYJO010000198.1 GCA_030700315.1 Gallionella sp. | reverse complement strand
GTACCCGTTTGAAGTGCCTTACCGTAGGAGCGGTTTTAGCCGCGATGCCTTTGAATTCGCGGCTAAAGCCGCTCCTACAGCAACTCCCTGAGTCGCGCCACTTTTTATAAATGGTATTTTGGTAATTTCACGCTCCCTTAGTCAGATGGCTATGCAAAGCTATCCGCCGAATGCAATCCCACATTCTTCTCTTTAGTTGAACTCTTCATGCGGCGGAAGGCGCTTCGCTTTTCCGCCCTACGCGGGCTGATCAAGGATCTATGCATTGCCGTCGCTATGCAGCATACCCTTCACTTCCTCAATGCTGTACGGAGGCTGCCGCAAGTGAATGACCGCGTGACAGTTAGCACAAACAGGGCGCAGGTCTTTGATTGGGTCAATGATGTATTCTTTGCCAATAGACGCTAACGGCTTCAAGTGGTGGACGTGGATATAGTTACCTGCTGAACTGCCATACGTGATGCCAAAGTTGAAACCGCACACGGCGCAACTGGTTCCATAGTGAGCGACGCATTTTTGTCGGGCTACGGGGTTGCGCTCGAATGCGCTGACTTGAACGGTAAAGCTCGCGCCCTCAACAAGCGTTTCTTCAATGCCCAATTCTTCCTGGAACGACCAAGTGCCTGCATCTCCAATTCCAAGCTCCCTCAGAGCTTCGATGACCGATGGACGAAGGTATAGCCCGTACTCGAAGTGGCCGGCACTTTCCGAGCTATGCGATTTGTAAGACCGGGTAAGAACCGCGAGTTTTGTTGTTGGGGAGACATTCAGCTCGTGGCAGAGCTTCCCAGCAAACTTTCCATAGAAGAGAATCGCCGCTCTCCAGTTAGCAAAGCCCAGCGCACGAGACAAATGAGGTGCAGTAATTCTTTGATCTGGAGCTGCCAAGTGGACGCGCAACATTTCCAGTTGCCCCTCGGATGGCTTAGCACGCCGAAACGCGCTTACGTAGTCGGCAGACGTAAACGACTCTATTTGTTCAATGGCATCTGTTGTCATCACCGCTCCCGTAATGCATAACCCAATCTTCGCATACCGACCGAGATAATCACGCCGCGCGCCTATCCGGCAACTTCATATCCACCACAATCTCGTCGTTACGCGGTTTGGAAGGCCAATTTCATAGTTTCAGCCACCGAGCCAAGTCGCTTGTCTCGTGTCCAAAGTCTTGCGGTTCCTTCCAGCATAACCGCAGCAAGCAAGTGAGCATCGACATATCCGATTCCCTTGCCCATCAGGTTGCCGCAAGTCAGCTCACCCACGATAAAAGGATGTGCCAGCACATTGTTGCTGTTCAATAGCTCAGCCAACTCTGGCTCGCCAGCGCGCAGGTGATCGATCTAAACGGAGCTGTCGACCAGAATCATGCTGGTTCGGATTGACGCCTGGTCGTGGGTTGTAGTTGCGGCTCGGTGCCGGCCAAGCGTGCCAGATGCCGCGCGCTCTCTCTTTCGATCAAGGCCCTAAGTCCCTCTTGCACCAATGCGGCTTTTTCCTTCAGCCCGCTCACATGTTGCGCCTTGGCAAGCAGCTCGTCTGCTGGCTCGCCCACGGTCAGGTGCAGTACGGTGTTATCGGGTTTCATTTTGCGGCCTCTATCGCCTTCTGCAACACCATTCTGTCCATTGCATCCTTGTCCCGCACGGTCTGTTTTGTCAGCAGCAATCCTTCAAGAGACAAAGTGCGCACCGGGATGCCGTCGAGATCAACAATTTCGGCATAGCGTGAAAGTGTTTGGCTGGTTTCGCCGCAGGCGTTGAACAATAAATCCACGATAAATTCGTCCGCCACGCGGATCGTTTCGCCTTCATCGAACCATGCGGGGTCGATTTGCTCGCCCGCTCTTTCGGGCAACACCAGCAATGCCTTGATTACGCGCTTCCCCTGCTCGCTGGTCGGCGGCACAAGAATGTCGATGTCGGTCGTGGCGCGATAGTAGCCGTGCGCAAACAAGGCGTATCCGCCAATCAGGAAATAATCGACCTTATTTTCGTTGAGCGATTGTATGACCGCTTTCAGGTCGGCTATCGTTGCCGGACGGGCATAATTATCTTCAGCCATGCCTGGTTTTCCGGACGGCAACCATCGAGTCGATCACACATTCCATCATGTGCCGATCGGCATCTTCATGGGACTTGTAGCGAAACACGCCGCGCGGAAAGCGGAAAGTGGACTGCATTTTTTGCATTTCGGTATTGAACAGCGCGCCCTCTTTCAGCAAAGCACTATCCGCGTGAAAAGTGATGTCGCGTTCCTTGCGGTTACCGGCTATTCTCATCGTATTCCCCCATTACGTTCAATTTGTGCCGACAGGTTACCGCTGCCAGCGTTTTGCTGCTTCAGTTTTGATGGATTCCCAGGAAATGGTGTTGTCAGGCGCAGCATCGTCTTCATCCAGGCGATGGTCGAGTTCGGTTTTTTCTGCCGCGCTGGGGAGCAATAGCCCAGCTTCGATGGCGACCGAATCCCAGATGTCCTGCACCAAGGCAATACGGTCTTCGATGCTCATGCTGTCTATCCCGAGTGTGTGTAGTGCTTGTCCCATAATGATCTCCTGTTTGCAGGTTTGCGAGATATTTTACGGCAAGCACAGACGGTTGAGCCCGATTCTTTGAGTCACTTACAAGTTAAATCATGTCGAAACGTGACAAGAGTTGTGACGTTGTAGGTCGGAAAAGCGCAGCGCCTTCCGACACTTCCATGTCGGATAACGCTGCGCTCATCCGACCTACGAAAACAGCCACCTTTTTGGTTCCGGCTCGCCCAGCTTAGGGACTTGCCTATGTGTCCAGCCCCGCCAGCACCATCTCTGCCGCCCTCAGCACGGCGCGCGCCTTGTTCTGTGTCTCGGTCCATTCGTTGTCCGGTACCGAGTCGGCGACGATGCCGGCGCCCGCTTGCACGTACAGCATATTGTCCTTCACCACGGCGGTGCGCAGCGCAATGGCCAGGTCCATGTCGCCGTTGAAGCCGAGGTAGCCGACCGCGCCCGCGTAGATGCCGCGCTTGCTCGGTTCCAGCTCGTCGATGATTTCCATCGCTCGCACCTTGGCCGCGCCGCTGACTGTGCCGGCGGGGAAGGTGGCCTTGAGCACGTCTATCGCATTCAGGCCGGGCTGGAGCGTGGCTTCGACGTTGGAGACGATGTGCATCACGTGCGAATAGCGTTCGATGATCATTTTTTCGGTGAGCTTCACCGTGCCGTTTTGCGCGACGCGCCCGATGTCGTTGCGCCCGAGGTCGATCAGCATCAGGTGCTCGGCCAGTTCCTTGGGGTCAGCCAGCAATTCTTCGGCGAGATCGGCATCTTGTTGCTGCGTCTTGCCGCGTGGACGGGTTCCGGCAATTGGGCGCACGGTGACGGTGTCGTGTTCCAGGCGCACCAGGATTTCCGGCGAGGCGCCGACCACATGGTGATCGCCCATGTCGTAATAGAACATGTACGGCGAAGGGTTGACGCTGCGCAGCGCGCGATACAGCGATAGCGGCGAGGCGGGAAACGGCTGTGCCATGCGTTGCGCCAACACCACCTGCATGATGTCGCCGTCGAAGATGTATTGCTTGGCTTTGGCTACCGCGTCCTTGAATGCGGCTTCGCCGAATTCGGATTTAGCTTCGCCGCCATGCATCGGCGGCGCGTGCGGAATGTCTACCGGCTGGCGCAATCGTTGTGTCAGTTCATGCAGGCGCTGCTTGGACAGAGCGTAAGCATCCGCCTGTTCCGGGTTCGCGTAGACGATGAAGGTGAGTTTGCCGCTGAGGTTGTCCACGACCGCCAGTTGTTCGGTGAGCATCAGCAGGATGTCGGGCGTACTGAGTGTGTCGGGTTTGCTGGTTTTGGCGAGGCGCGGTTCGATATAGCGGATCGTGTCGTAGCCGAAATAGCCCGCCAGACCACCGCAGAAACGCGGCAGGCCAGGCAGAGCGGCAACCTTGAAACGTGTCTGGTATTCGCGGATGAAATCCAGCGGGTTTTCAACTTCGTGCGTGGTTTCGGAATTCTGATGAGTGAGAGTCACTTGCCTACCGCGCACCGTGAGGCGCGTGTCGGCGGGCAGGCCGATGAAGGAATAACGCCCGAAACGTTCGCCGCCCTGCACCGATTCCAGCAGGTAGGAATAGGGCTTGTTGGCGAGCTTGAGGTACAGCGACAGCGGCGTGTCGAGGTCGGCAAAGGTTTCGCTTACCAGCGGAATGCGGTTGTAACCTTGCTGTGCCAGTGTATTGAATTCTTGTTCGGTGATGGGGTGCAACATGAAAAACCTCCTTGTTTTTGTAGGGCGGGTTTCACCCGCGGTAAATAAATAATGTCGGGCAAAGCCCGACCTACAAACACCATCGCCAAGCAGCGATTTTCAAATAGCGGAGGTTGTTAAGTTTCATATTCAAGCGCGTTTTATGAGCGGTAATGCGGCAGGTAAATCGGGGATCACCGCGTCCATGTCCAGGGTTTCCACCGGTTCGCCGTGATTGTAACCGTAAGGCACGCAGAACACCGGGCAACCGGCGGCGCGCGCCGCGAGGGTGTCGTTCAGCGAATCGCCGATCAGCAGCAGTTGTTCGATCGGTGTGCCGAAAAAATCGGCAACATGCAGCAGCGGCAGCGGGTGCGGTTTTTTTTCCGGCAGCGTGTCGCCGGAGATGACGATCCCGAAATACTTTGCTAGGCCGCAGCCCTCCAGCAGCGGACCGGTGAAGCGCGCCGCTTTGTTGGTGATGCAGCCGAGCGGGAAGCCAGCCGCGCGCAGAGCTTCGAGGCCTTCGATCACGCCATCGTAAGGCCGGCTGCCCAGCAACAAATTTGTGTAATGTTTTTCGAAGATGGGCATGGCATGTTCGTACAGCGCTGCATCAGGCGTGGCATGCATCTCGCCGGTCAGCGCGCGCTTGACCAGCCAAGCGAGACCGTTGCCGATGTAGCTGGCCAGTAATTCCTGCGATGCGGGCGGGTAGTTCATGTCACGCAGCATGCGGTTAGCCGCTTCCGCCAGTTGCGGAGCGGAGTGCAGCAGTGTGCCGTCGAGATCGATGGCGATGGCGCGCACGTTGACTGGCGTGGAAAATCTTCGGAGGGTTGCAGTGGGTTGCATGGTGATCACGTTAGCGGGCAGTCTTCTTTTCGGCCGCATCCTGGTCGGGTTTTCCTGCCGCTGCGGCAGGTTTTTCGCTCTTGGCCGCAGCGGGTTTTTCGCTTGCGGATGCGGCAGCATTTTCGGTTGCAGCGGCAGCGGGCGCGCCTTGCTGAATCTGCGGGGCAGGCGGGTTTTTGCCCATGCTGGGGTCGATAACCTTTGACTGAACGTCCTTGTCCGCCTCTTTCCAGCCGTACAGTATGGAAGTCGGGCTGTGCGCTTCGTTTTCCTGCATGCAGTCCTGGGGGGCCTTCAACGAAATGCGGCAGGCATAGCCGATCGCTTCGGCATCCAGAGTCTTCTGCTGGTCAGCGCCGGTAATCCGGTCGCAGCCAACCAGCCCAAGGGCGGCTAAAAGCAACACGAATCGACGGGTGCGCATCATGTTTTCCCTCTAGACCTTGGCCAGTTCCGCGCGCAATTCGCCGATGATGGTGTCATAGCGGTTCTTGTCGTTTTCGTTGCGCTTGCCGAACACCGCAGAGCCGGCCACAAAAGTATCCACACCGGCTTGCGCCACTTCGCGGATGTTGGTCGGGCCTACGCCGCCATCGATTTCCAGGCGGCAGTTGTAACCGCCCGCGTCTATCATCTTGCGTACTTTGCGCGCCTTGTCCAGCACATGCGGAATGAATTTTTGGCCGCCAAAGCCGGGGTTCACCGACATCAGCAGCACCATGTCCAGCTTGGGCAGCGTGTACTCGAGAATTTCCAGAGGCGTGGCCGGATTGAACACCAGCCCGGCCTTGCAGCCGCTTTCCTTGATAAGCCCGATGGTGCGGTCGATGTGCTCCGAGGCTTCCGGGTGGAAGGTGATGTAAGTCGCGCCGGCCTTGGCGAAATCGGGAATGATGCGATCCACCGGTTTGACCATCAGATGCACGTCGATCGGAGCGGTCACGCCATGCTTGCGCAGCGCCTCGCACACCAGCGGGCCGATGGTCAGGTTGGGCACATAATGGTTGTCCATCACGTCGAAGTGGACGATATCCGCGCCGGAAGCCAGGACGTTATCGACTTCCTCGCCGAGGCGGGCGAAGTTGGCGGAAAGAATGCTCGGTGCGATTTGATACATGATGTAGCCCTTCAATTTAGTTCGAAATGCGAGGCGCATATTCTAACCGAATACCCCGTGAGGTGGCGGGTGGTGCGGAGTTTTCGAGTGCGATTCAAACTGATGTGGAAATATCCCATATAGTTTAGCAACGTGAAACAACACAAACCCCAACCCCCTCCAGCTCCCCCTTGTCAGGGGGAGAGCTTAGCCTCCTCCCCTGACAAGGGGAGGCCGGGAGGGGTTCGGGCTTCGGAGTAAAACGCGTGGAGCTATCTTACTCAATGTTTCATTGCCAGGCTGGCAATTTGTCATGCCTGTTAGAGAGAGCCATTACGCGGCATCTGAGTTTGATTCGCCCCCGGAGTTTGCAACCGATTCCCCATGGTTACGCTGCCGCAGAAAACACTTCGTCGAACGCCTGCACGAATCGCGGCAGTTCATTTTCCGCCAGCCGGTTGATTCCCGCCGCCCCTTTCCTGCCGCCTCCGGTGGTGAAGCGGGAGCACAGGGTGTCGGCGCCGCTGTGGGTGGATTGCGGAGCGCGCACGCTGACCACGAAAGCGCCGTCGTTATGCTGCGTCAGGACGGCATGGGCGCGCTCGGGGAAGTCGCTGGCGAGGGCGTTGCCGAAAGCGCCGCTGATGCGACGGCTCCACGGCTTGGCGGGAAGAATGTAAACCGCGCCGTTCGCGGTTTCATGTTCCGCGCGAACGGCGCGCGCGAGTGCCATGTCTTCGGCGTAGCCCTGTTTCAGTATTTCAAAAATACCGTTTTCGTTGATGAAGACGAACGGGCTTTTGTGTTGGTGCAGGATGCGGTACAGCTCAGCCGGGTGGAAATGCAAATCTTCCACGGATTCGCCATAGCTGTTGTAGTTGAGGCACTCGCCCAGTTGGCGCAACGTGTTAAGTTGCTGGAGGTTGAGGCCGAGCGGCTGAGCCGCTTGGTATGCGGCTTCGTGGAGATTGTCGCCGAACGCACCGATGACCGCCCAGATCAGATACTTGCCGTCCAGATGCCGGTTAACCAGCAGGCTGGTGCAGGCGGTCGCGCTGGTGTCGATCATCGCGGTCAAGTTGGGATGCGCGGGAATATCCCCCGCAACATGGTGATCGAAATAGCTGACCTTGGCTCCCTTGTCGAGCAGGGCAAGCAGGGCGCTCCGGTTTTTGTCCAGAGCCAGATCGAGCACCGTCACCTCGTCGCCGGGGCCGGCATCTACATGCCGCAGCAGGTCGATGTCGCGCTTGGTGCCGGTGATGAGATTGTTGGTTGCGGGCAAAGCCAGCCGCAGTTGGTGCAGTGCGCAAACGCCGTCGGCATCGCCGTTAAAAACATCATGGTTCATCGTGGTTGATCCGGAAAATTTTACTTGTTTGTAACTGCTCAGGTCGAAACAATATGCTCACAAAATAGCCACAACTCCAGTCCATTCCCACATGCAAAGTGGGTAAGTTTGGGGAGGGCGGGCCATCGACGCGGTATCTTTTATTCCACTTTTCTACCCCCATCCCAGCCTTCCCCCTGCAAGGGTGAAGGAGCAAAACTGCCGCAGGCGCGGCAGGCGGGGTCTTTGCTCAGTGTGCTGCGCATGATGTGCATGTCCAGCGCGTTGACCGTCAGCAACTTGCCGCTCAGACCGCGCCCCACTCCCATCAGCACTTTGAGCGTTTCTGCCGCCTGCAGCGAGCCGATGATGCCGGCCAGCGGGGCGAACACGCCGGTGGTCGCGCAGCGCAGTTCGGCGGCCTGGCTGTCCTCGGGGAACAGGCAGTTGTAGCAGGGCGCATTTTCATGACGAAAATCGAATACCGCAACCTGCCCGTCGAACTGGATCGCCGCGCCCGACACCAGCGGTTTGCGCAGTTCCAGGCAAACGCGGTTGACGGCGTAGCGCGTCGCGAAATTGTCGCTGCAATCCACGACCACATCGGCCTGTGCGGCCAGCTCGCGCAGTTGCGCCGCATCGGCGCGCAGTTGCAGCGCAATGCATTCGACTTCCGGATTGATGTCGTGCAACGCGGCCTGCGCCGAGGTGACCTTGGGCTGGCCGACCGAAGCAGTGCGATGAATAATCTGGCGTTGCAGGTTGCTGAAATCCACCGTGTCATGGTCGCACAGGGTCAGTTGGCCGACGCCGCTGGAGGCGAGATACATTGCAGTGGGCGAACCGAGCCCGCCCAGGCCGATGAGCAGCGCCTTCGCGTCGAGCAGGCGTTGTTGCCCCTCGATGCCGATCTCGTTCAGCAGGATATGCCGGCCATAGCGCAGCAGTTGTTGGTCGTCCATGCGGGCAGTCTGAAAGTTGTACGGGTCAATAGGCGAAAGAAATGTTTAGCCGCCGATATAGGACATTTCTATTTTCTTTCCGGGCTGCTCCGTCGCGGCATGGCGCAACTGCGAATAGCGGTCGTAGCGCAGCCTCCACGCCCCGGTGACCAGGTTGCTCAGCATCTGATCGGTTGCTCCCGCGCGCAACGGGCCGCGCAAGTCTGCGCCGCTGTTGGCGAACAAACAGGTATAGAGCTTGCCGTCGGTGGACAGCCTGGCGCGGGTGCATTCGTGGCAAAACGCTTGCGTGACCGAAGCGATTACTCCGACTTCGCCGCTGCCGTCCGCATAATGCCAGCGTGCCGCGACTTCGCCGCTGTAGTTGGGATCGACCTGCCGGATCGGGAAGCGGCTATTGATCTGCTCCAGCACTTCCCGCGCCGGCACCACATCGTCCATGCGCCAGCCGTTGGAGCAACCCACATCCATGAATTCGATGAAGCGCAACACGACGCCGCTGTTGCGGAAATGCTCCGCCATCGGGATGATCTCGTGGTCGTTCACCCCGCGCTTGACCACCATGTTGACCTTGACCGGCGCCAGGCCGACGCGCTGTGCGGCGGCGATGCCGTCCAGCACGGTTTTGACCGGCACATTCGAATCGCTCATGCGCCGGAAGGTTTCTTCGCTCAGCCCGTCCAGGCTGGCGGTGATGCGCGCCAGACCGGCATCTTTCAGCGGCTGGGCTTTCTGCGACAGCAGCACGGCATTGGTGGTCAGGGCGATTTCAACGGGCTTGCCTTCGCGGGTGTTCAGCTTGGCGAGCGCTTCGATCAAGCGCTCGATGCCCCGGCGCAACAGCGGTTCGCCGCCGGTCAAGCGGATTTTCTGCACGCCCAGCTGGATGAACAATCTGGCCAGGCGCTCGATTTCCTCGAAATTGAGCAACTCGGCGCGCGGCAGGAAGGGATGATCCTTGTCGAAAACTTCGCGCGGCATGCAGTAAGTGCAGCGCAGATTGCAGCGGTCGGTCACCGAAATGCGCAAATCGCGCAGCGGGCGCTGCATGATGTCGGCGAGGAATGGCAGGTTGCCGCGCCCTGCCTTATGCCACGCGGTATCGGGTTCCTGCGCAAAGACGGATGCCTGTGTGGCGGCGGATGCAATCGGAATAATTGTGAATGATTTAGCCATGGCGCATGTTAATTCAGTTTGCCGCGCTGCGTCTGCAACTGCGCCAACGTCGCGCTGAAGCCTTCCATGCGTTTGCGTTCCTGCTCCACTACGGCGGCGGGCGCGCGATCCACGAAGCTGGCGTTTGACAGCTTGGCTTTTGTCTTTGCCACTTCACCTTGCAGGCGCGCAATTTCCTTGTCCAGCCGTTCGCGTTCGGCGGCAACGTCGATTTCGATCTTGAGCATGAGGCGGAAATCGCCGACGATTTGCACCGGAGCGTCGGAGTCGGGCAAATCGCCTTCCGTCGCGGATACTTCGGAAAGCCGCGCCAGCGCGGCGAGATAAGGCGCATAGGCTTCAATCACGCTCTTGTCTCCAGCGGCGGCCAGCGGCACTTTCAGCGCCGGGGAGAGGTTCATCTCGCCGCGCAGACTGCGGCAGGCATTGACCATGGACTTCAAGGTTGCCACCCATGCCTCGGATTTTTCGTCGCAGCGCGCCAGGTCGGCGCGCGGATAGGCTTGCAGCATCAGCGATTCTGATCCATCCCCTGTGCAGCGACCGGCGACCGGCGCAACTTTTTGCCAGAGCTCCTCGGTGATGAACGGGATCAGCGGATGCGCGAGGCGCAGCACGGTTTCCAGCGTGCGCACCAGCGTGCGCCGCGTGGCGCGCTGCCGAGCAAGGATCGAAAGGTCTTCACTCGACAGAGGGGAGTCGATCGTCCCTTCCCCTTCAGGGGGAAGGTTAGGATGGGGGTGGGGTAGTAGTTGCACCTTCGCCAACTCCACGTACCAGTCGCAGTATTCGTCCCAGACAAACTCGTAGATCGCCTTGGCCAGCAGGTCGAAGCGGTAGTCGGCGTAATGCTTCGCCACCTCGTCCTCGACGCGCTGCAAGCGGCTGACGATCCAGCGATCGGCCGCCGAGAAATCGAGATAGCCGCTGTGGCAGTTGCCTTTGTCGTGTTCTCCCAGCCCGCAGTCTTTGCCCTCGCAATTCATCAGCACGAAGCGCGTGGCGTTCCACAGTTTGTTGCAGAAATTGCGATAGCCCTCGCAACGCTGCATGTCGAATTTGATGTCGCGCCCCGGCGAGGCGAGCGAGGCGAAGGTGAAGCGTAGCGCGTCGGTGCCGAATGCGGGGATGCCGTTCGGATACTCCTTGCGCGTGCGTTTCTCGATCTGCTCCGCCTGCTTCGGGTTCATCAGGCCGCTGGTGCGTTTCTGCACCAGTTCCTCGATGCCGATGCCGTCGATCAGATCGATCGGGTCGAGCACGTTGCCCTTGGACTTGGACATCTTCTGGCCTTCCGCGTCGCGGATCAGGCCATGCACATACACATCCTTGAACGGAATCTTGCCGGTAATGTGTTTGGTCATCATCACCATGCGCGCCACCCAGAAGAAGATGATGTCGAAGCCGGTGACCAGCACCGTTGAGGGCAGATACAGGTCGAGCGCAAGATTGGATTTGGCCGGGTAATCAGGCGTCCAGTCCAGCGTGGAGAATGGCCACAGCGCGGAGGAGAACCAGGTGTCGAGCACGTCGTTGTCGCGGTCGAGTTGTCCGGCATAGCCGGCTTTGTCCGCCAAACGGCGCGCCTCGGCCTCGTCGTGCGCGACGAACACTTCACCGTTCACGCCGTACCAGGCGGGAATCTGGTGACCCCACCACAGTTGGCGCGAGATGCACCAGTCCTGGATATTGTTCAGCCACTGGTTGTAGGTGTTCACCCAGTTCTCCGGGTGGAATTTGATCTCGCCGCTGGCGACGCATTCCAGCGCCTGTGCGGTGATGCTCTTCCCTTCCTTGCCGGGCTTGCTCATCGCGACAAACCACTGGTCGGTGAGCATCGGCTCGATCACCACGCCGGTGCGGTCGCCGCGCGGCACC
>JAUYJO010000195.1 GCA_030700315.1 Gallionella sp. | reverse complement strand
TTCGCGCAGCACCGCCTCGCGGATCACCCCCTGGCTGTATTGGCTGACGAAAGTCTTGATCGACAGCCGCCGCTGCGGCGCGGTGGCGATCACCGAAAAATCGCGCAGCCCTTCCAGCGACATCGCCAGCGTGCGCGGGATCGGCGTGGCGGTCAGCGTCAGCACATCCACTTCGGCGCGCAACGCCTTGAGACGTTCTTTCTGCTGCACGCCGAAGCGGTGCTCCTCGTCGATGATGACCAGCCCGAGGTTGTGAAACTTCACGCCCTTCTGGATCAGCTTGTGCGTGCCGATGATGATATCGAGCTTGCCGTCGGCCATGTCCTTCAGCACCTGCGTCTGCTCCTTCGCGGAGCGGAAACGCGACAGCTCGGCGATCCTCACCGGCAGGTCGGCGAAGCGGTTGGAAAAATTCTGAAAATGCTGCTCGGCGAGCAGCGTGGTCGGAACCAGCACCGCGACCTGCTTGCCGTCCATCGCCGCGACAAAGGCGGCGCGCAGTGCGACCTCGGTCTTGCCGAAGCCGACGTCGCCGCACACCAGCCGGTCCATCGGCTTGCCGGATTGCAGGTCGGCGATCACCGCTTCGATCGCGGCGGCCTGGTCGGGGGTCTCCTCGAAGCCGAAACCGGCGGCAAACGCCTCGTAGTCGTGCGGCGTCAAGCAGAACGCGTGCCCCTTGCGCAAGGCGCGCTGCGCATACAGGTTGAGGAGTTCGGCGGCGGTGTCGCGCACCTGCTGCATGGCGCGGCGCTTGGCTTTGTCCCAGACGCCGCTGCCCAGCTTGTGCAGCGGCGCGGCTTCCGGTGCGCTACCGCTGTAGCGGCTGATGACGTGCAATTGCGCCACCGGCACGTAGAGCTTGTCCTCGCCCGCATATTCCAGCAGCAGAAATTCGTTCTCGCCTTCGCCGAGGTCGAGATTCACCAGCCCCCGATAGCGCGCGATGCCGTGCTGTTCGTGTACCACCGGATCGCCGATCTTGAGCTCGGACAAATCGCGCAACATGCCCTCGACGTTGCTCTTCTTCCCGGCACGCGCGGCGCGGCTGCGCGGCTGCGCGGCATACAGTTCGCTTTCGGTGACGATGGCGATTTTTTCATCGGCCAAAATGAAACCGTTTTGCAACGGCGCGACGCACAACATGAATACCGCGCTGTTTTGCAGGAATTCGGCATAGTTTTCGCAAACCGCCGGTGCGAGGCCGTATTCGTGCATATAGCCTGCCATGATCTCGCGCCGCCCGAGGCTATCGGCCAGCAGCAAAGTGCGTCCTTCATAGCCTTGCAGGAAATTCTGGAATGCCTGCGTGGGAATTTCGGCGCGGCGGTTCACGGCGATGTCGGGCAGTTTGCTTGTCGCACATGGTGCTAGGTTTTTTGAGTCAACTGCAACCCCCCTCGCCCCCCCCTTGTCATAACCAGCGACTTGGTCATCGTCTTTTGATGACCTAGTCGAATGGCTAGTTGTTTCATCAGGGGGGAAGCTAGACTCCTCCCCTGACAAGGGGAGGCTGGGAGGTGTTTGGGTTTGGGTTTGGGTTGGGCTGGGGAGTATATCCAGACGCGCAAACTCCTTCGCGCGGATATAAAACCGCTCCGCATCCAGAAACAATTCCTTAGTCTCCAGCAGTGGGCGCTGCGGGTCGCCCCTGAGCAGGTTATAGCGCGACGCGGCATCTCTGGTAAAGGTGGCAATGGCCGCGTCGACCCCGTGATGCAGGCACAGCGTCGCATGCTTCGGCAGGTAGTCGAACAGCGTCGCGGTCTGGTCGAAGAACAGCGGCAGGTAATACTCGATGCCCGCCGGGGCGATGCCCTTGCTCACGTCCTTGTAGATGCGCGACCTGGACGGGTCACCCTCGAAGCGTTCGCGGAAATTCTGGCGGAAGCGCGCCTGACCGGCCTCGTCCATCGGGAACTCGCGCGCGGGCAACAAGCGGATCTCCGGCACGGGATACAGCGTGCGCTGCGTGTCCACGTCGAAGGTGGCGATAGTCTCGATTTCGTCGTCGAACAGGTCGATGCGGTACGGCAGCACGCTGCCCATCGCGAACAGATCGATGATGCCACCGCGCACGCAGTATTCGCCGGGGGTGAGCACCTGCTGCACGTGGCTGTACCCGGCGAAAGTCATCTGCTCGCGCAGTTGCGCCACGTTCAACTTCTCGCCGCGCTTGAGGAAAAAGGTGTAGGCGGCAAGATGTTCGACCGGCGGCAGCGGATACAGCGCGGTGGTGAGCGGCACGATCACCACATCGCAGGCATTGCTGCGGATATGGTGCAGCGTCGCCAGGCGCTCGGAGATCAGGTCCTGATGCGGCGAAAAGTGGTCATAGGGCAGCGTCTCCCAGTCCGGCAACAGGTGTACGCGCAAATCGGGCGCGAAGAACGGGATTTCCTCCAGCAGACGCTGCGCTTCCAGCGCGTTCGCGGCGATGACTACCAGCGGCGATTGCTGCGCGGCATATTGCGCCAGCGCCAATGCGTCGGACGAGCCGTGCAGTTGCGTGTAGCGGGGACGGGAATGTTTTGACGAGAAAAGCACGATGGACAGCCTGAAACAGAGGCGCGCATTATAAGCTATGCGCGCGAACAACCTTTTAATTTACAATCGCGCCATGTCAGAATTCCACGCCTTGGTTCCCGCCGCCGGTTTCGGCGCACGCATGGGCAATGAGTTGCCCAAGCAATACCTGCCGCTGGCCGGGCAGCCGCTGATTTTCCACGCGCTGCACACGCTGTGTGCCAGCGCGGAAATCGCCACGGTGTTCGTGGTGCTGGCTCCCGAAGACACGCTGTTTCATAGCTACGACTGGTCGCGCTTCGGCGACAAGTTGCAGCCGTTATTTTGCGGCGGTGCGACACGCGCCGAAAGCGTGCTGAACGGCTTGCTGGCATCCGAGCTGGAGCCGGACGACTGGGTGCTGGTGCATGACGCGGCGCGCCCCTGCCTGACGCAGGCGCATCTCGCCAAACTGATCGCCGAATTGCGCGACGACGAAGTCGGCGGCATCCTCGCCGTGCCGGTGGCGGATACGCTGAAGCGCGCAGATGCGGAGGGTCGCATCTTGCACACCGAGAACCGCGAGCAATTATGGCAGGCGCAAACGCCACAGATGTTCCGTGCCGGGCTGCTGGCGCAGGCATTGCAGCAGTGCAGCAGCGTTACCGATGAAGCCTCGGCGGTCGAGGCATTGGGCTTGCGGCCCAAACTGGTATTGAGCGAGTCGGGCAATTTCAAGGTGACTTATCCGCAGGACTTGCTGCTGGCGGAGCTGTTGTTGAACCAACAAGGAATTCGAACATGAGTCGTAGGTCGGGTTAGCGCAGCGTAACCCGACACCTGCTGCGGTAACATCATGTCGGGTTACGCTGCGCTAACCCGACCTACACAAGGCTACGCAAGGCAAATTGCGGGGGAGATTATGCGTATTGGACAGGGTTTCGACGTTCATCAACTGGTGGAGGGACGCCGGTTGATTATAGGTGGCGTGGAAATTTCCCACGACAAAGGGCTGCTCGGCCATTCCGATGCGGACGTGCTGCTGCACGCGATCAGCGATGCGCTGCTTGGCGCGGCGGCGCTGGGCGACATCGGCAAACATTTCGCCGACACCGAGGCGAAGTTCAAGGACATCGACAGCCGCATCCTGTTGCGCGAGGTGCTGCATCTGGTGCGCGAACAGGGTTTTCGCGTCGGCAATGTCGATGCGACCATTATCGCGCAGGCGCCGAAGATGGCGCCGCATATCGCGCAGATGGTGGCGCATATCGCCGCCGACCTGCGCGTGGAAAAAAGCGCCGTCAATGTGAAGGCGACCACTACCGAGCAGTTGGGATTCAGCGGGCGCGGCGAGGGAATCGCGGCGCAAGCGGTGGTATTACTGCTTGCGGATAGCGGGTTGTCGGGCTAAAGCCCGGCTACAGTTCGATGCGCATACTCGCACTGGAAACCTCCACCGAATACTGTTCGGTCGCACTGTGGCAGGACGGTGCAATCGTCGAGCGCTGCGAGCTGGTTGGGCAAAAACATTCCGGGTTGTTGATCGCGATGCTGGATGGCGTGCTCAGGGATGCGGGATACAAAATTCAAAACATGGACGGCATCGCGTTCGGCATGGGGCCGGGGTCGTTCACCGGGGTGCGTATCGCCTGCGGCGCGGCGCAGGGGCTGGCGTTCGGCGCGGGTCTGCCGGTGGCCGGCGTGTGTACCCTGCAAGCTCTGGCCGAGGCTTCAGGAAAAGAGAAAGTCATCGCGGCACTGGATGCGCGCATGGGCGAGATTTACCATGCCGCGTATGAAAAGCGCGACGACGCCTGGGTGACGGTGAGCGAGCCGCGCCTGTGCAAGCCGACAGACGCGCCGCAACTACAAGGCAATGACTGGTTTGGCGCGGGCAGCGGTTTTGCCGTATATGGCGATGCCTTGAGCGGGCATTATGCCGGGCAGTTACAGGGTTTGAATGGTGTAGCCGTGCCCCATGCCGCCGCGATAGCCGCGCTCGGCGCGGCGCAATTCGCGCGAGGGCTGGGCAATGATGCGGCAGAAGCGTTGCCGCTGTATCTGCGCGACAAGGTGGCGCTGAAGACGGTGGAGCGTGAAGCGCCCCGTTCATCATGATGTTGCGCGCAATGACGCGTGCCGATGTGGATGCGGTGCTCGCCATCGAACAGGCGGTGCAGCGCTTTCCGTGGACGCGCGGCAATTTTGCCGATGCGCTGAACAGCGGCTATTTATGCAGCGTTGACTGCGGCGATGACGGAAGCGGAGAAATCCGCGCTTACGCGATATTGATGCCGGCGGCGGATGAAGCGGAATTGCTCAATATTGGCGTGGCGCAGGTCGAGCAGCGCAAAGGCCGTGGGCGGGCAATACTGGCCGCGATGCTGGATGAAGCGCGTGCAAGAAACATGCGGCGCGTGTTTCTCGAAGCGCGGCATTCCAATCTCGCCGCAATCGCCTTGTATCGCAGCGCGGGTTTTGCCGAAATTGGAATACGCCGCGATTATTACCGGAATGCGGATGGCGGTGAGGATGCGCTGGTGATGGCGCGCGAATTGACGGGTGAGCCAAATGGATAGAAATGAAGCGGTATTGCGCGAGTTGAACCTGCATCCGCTATGGCAGCGGCGCGGCGCGCCCGCACCGGTTGCTGCGGCGGAGATCATGCAGGAAGTGCCGACATCGGGTTACGCTGTGCCAACCCTGCCTGCGCAGACTCCGCCCCTTCCTCCGAAAATGGAGGGGGCCAGTATGGAGGATGATCGACAACGGGAAAACCAGCTTTTCGCCCCCGCCCTCCCCTCCATCCCGCAAGCGGAAACAGATATTGCGCCCAACAAATTATCGGCGACCCATGATCGAAGTGAGCTTGGCAACCCCGGCTGGCAGGAACTCAAACAGCAAGTGCGCGACTGCACCGCCTGCCGGCTGCGCGCCGGTTGCACGCGGACGGTGTTCGGCACGGGCGACGAACAAGCCGAGTGGCTATTCGTCGGCGAAGGGCCGGGGGCGGACGAAGACGCCCAAGGCGAGCCGTTCGTCGGCCAGGCGGGCAAGCTGCTCGACAGCATGCTGCTGGCGATCAATCTCAAGCGCGGCAAAAATGTTTATATCGCCAACATCGTCAAGTGCCGCCCACCCAATAACCGTGCACCCGAGAGAGACGAGATCACGGCCTGCCTGCCGTATCTCCAACGCCAGATCGAATTGATCAAACCCAAACTCATCGTCGCGCTGGGCAAAACCGCCGCCACCTCCTTGCTGGGTCAAGATAGGCCGCTCGCATCATTGCGCGGCAAGCCGCATGACTACAACGGCATACCGCTGATCATCACCTACCACCCCGCCTATCTGCTGCGCAGCCCCATGGAAAAGGCCAAGTCGTGGCAGGATTTATGCTTGGCGGTGCAGACGCGGCATGATGAGAGGTAGCTTTTTACCTGAACCTGAAACAACACCCTATTTGAACCCGATAAGCATGTCCGAACACACCTGGATGTAGAATGCCGATAGCAGCTCTCTAACGGGCATGGCAAGTGTGCCACCCCTGATTTTGAAACTTGCCACGCCCGTTTCCCTCACCTCAATCCTCTCCCGCAAGCGGGCGATGAGGCAAACGAATCGCTCCGCGAGTTTCACCTTAACCGTAATCTGGAAATGTGCGACTGGAGTATTCGTAATGACGCGCAACAGCATGCAAACCGACAGACTCGAAAATCATCTCAACATCTGGAGGCGGAGGTACATTCTCCTCGCGGTGATCTGGAGCACGCTGGTGGCCGGGGCGCTGGCGTGGGATATATACCAGAAAAAACAGTCCACCTTGCAAACGGTTACGGCGGCCGCCCGCGCCAATATCAACAAGGACATCAGCTTCCGAAAATGGGCCACCTCGCACGGCGGCGTTTATGTCGCGCCCACCGAGCATACCCCGCCCAACCCCTACCTGAAGGTGCCCGATCGCGATGTGGTCACCACCACCGGCCTGGCTCTCACCCTGATAAACCCGGCCTACATGCTGCGTGAAATGCAGGCCGATTTTTCGGATGATTACGGCACCAAAAGCCACATCACCAGCCTCAATCTGATCAACCCGAAAAACGCCCCCGATGCCTGGGAAACCAAAGCCCTGCACAGCTTCGAGCGGGGTAACAAAGAATTGCTGGAATTGCAGCCGATCGACGGGCAACCTTATCTGCGGCTGATGTTGCCCTTTTTCATTGAAAGTGGATGCCTCAAGTGTCACGCACAGCAAGGTTACAAGCTGGGCGATATCCGCGGAGGAATCAGCACTGCCGTTTCCCTGGAGCCGCACTTGGCTCTCGAACAAAAATTTATCTCCGGCATAGTGCTGTCATACGGTGCGATCTGGTTGCTCGGGCTGGGGGGGCTGGGGGTTTCGTTCCGGCGCGACCGCAGCCAGGCAAACGAGCGTGAAAATGCGTCCAATGAATTGCTGGCAAGCGAGCACAGCCTGAGCGAAGCGCAGCGGATAGCGCACTTGGGTAGCTGGGATTTCAATATTGTTAAAGATGAATTGACCTGGTCGGATGAGATTTACCGTATTTTCGAAATTGACCCGGAAAAATTTGGCGCAACCTATAACGCCTTTCTGGAGGCGATTCACCCCGACGACCGGGAGCGGGTGAACAACGCCTATACCGAATCGCTCAAAAACAAAAAGCCTTACAACATCACCCACCGCCTGCTGATGAAGGACGGGCGCGTGAAATATGTGAATGAAATATGCGAGACGTTTTACAGTGAAGACGGCGCGCCCCTGCATTCGTTCGGCATCGTGCACGACACCACCGAACGCAAGCGCATGGAAGAGGAAATCAACAAACTTAACCGGAACCTCGAGTTGCGGGTAACTGAACGGACATCCGCTCTGAAAGTTGCCAATAAAGACATGGAAAGTTTCAGCTATTCCATTTCCCATGACTTGCGCGCACCGTTACGCGCGATCAACGGCTTCTCGAAGATACTACAGGATGAATATGCCGGCCGGCTGGATGATGAAGGCAAGCGGCTGTTAAACGTGGTGTCTGAAAACGCGCAGAAAATGGGGCAGCTTATCGACGACATCCTGGCGTTTTCCCGCGCGGGGCGCGATGAAATCAAGCGCTCCACAATCGACATGAAAAATATGGTGGCGGATGTGTGGGAACAACTCAAGCCGGACAGGGCGGGGCGAAACATACAACTGGACAGCCCCGATATGCCGCCTGCCGAAGGCGATGCCGCCCTGATGCACCAGGCTGTTTTCAATCTGCTGTCCAATGCGCTGAAATTCACCCAGCATCGCGCGGACGCCAGAATCGAGGTGGGCGGCCGTACCGATGGGCAGGAGATTGTTTATTACGTAAAAGATAACGGCGTCGGGTTCGACATGCAGTATGCAGCCAAGCTGTTCGGCGTATTTCAGCGCCTGCATGGCATGGATGAATTCGAGGGCACCGGCATCGGGCTGGCCATCGTCAAGCGCATTATCACCAAGCACGGCGGGCGGGTGTGGGCGGAAGGCCAGCCCAACGGGGGCGCAACGATTTATTTTGCACTCCCCTCTATGAAGAAAAACTAATGCGGTTGATTTTTGAATCCGCCATGAATTACCCGGATTGTGGTGAAACATCCCCCCACAAAGTTTCACCATTGATTGCAAAATGGAATAACATAATCGTTCCATTCAAACCATCACAAGGAGCGAAATCATGACGAATATCGTGCAGTTATTGGGTAATGAAGCCGAGCAATTGCTGGGTTATCGCTGCACCGGCATCACCAAGGAGTCGCTGCATTTGCCCGGGCCAGATTATGTGGATCGCGTGGTGGCGATGAAAGACCGCAAGGTCGGCGTGCTGCGCAGCCTGCAAACTTTATACGGGCACGGGCGGCTGGCGAACACCGGCTACCTGTCGCTGCTGCCGGTGGATCAGGGCGTGGAGCATTCCGGCGCGGCGTCGTTCGCGCCCAACCCGATTTATTTTGACCCGGAGAACATCGTCAAGCTCGCCATCGAAGGCGGCTGTAACGGCGTGGCCTCGACGCTCGGCGTGTTGTCTTCGGTAGCGCGCCGCTACGCGCACAAGATTCCGTTCATCGTCAAGATCAACCACAACGAAATTTTGACCTACCCCAACATCTACGACCAGACGCTGTTCGCCAGCGTGGATCAGGCGTTCAACATGGGCGCGGTGGCGGTGGGCGCGACGGTGTTCTATGGCTCCGAACATTCGCGCCGCCAGATACAGGAAATCTCCGATGCCTTCGAGCACGCCCACGAACTCGGCATGGCGACCATCCTGTGGGCTTACCTGCGCAATTCGGCGTTCAAGGTGGGCGACAAGGATTACCACGTTTCCGCCGACCTGACCGGGCAGGCCAACCACCTCGCGGCGACCATCAACGCCGACATCGTCAAGCAAAAAATGGCCGAAAACAACGGCGGCTATAACGCGATCAAATTCGGCAAGACCCACCCCAAAGTTTACAGCGAGCTGACCACCGACCACCCCATCGACCTGGTGCGCTACCAGGTGGCGAACTGCTACATGGGGCGCGCGGGCTTGATCAATTCCGGCGGCGAATCGGGCAAGGATGACTTGCAACAAGCGGTGCGCACCGCGGTAATCAACAAACGCGCCGGCGGCATGGGGCTGATCCTCGGGCGCAAGGCGTTCCAGAAGCCGGTGGCGGACGGCATCGCGCTGCTCAATGCGGTTCAGGATGCGTATGCGTCGAAGGAAGTGACGGTGGCTTAATTTTAGGGTGGAGGCTCGACCATGAAAAAGAATCTCGGGATTACGGTTGCACTAGGTGTCCTTCTTGCCGGCCTCGCCGCTTTTTTCCTCTGGCAACCCAGCCCGCCAAAACCGGCGCCGACGCCTGTGCAGGTGCAAGCGCCGCTGCCTCCGCCGCCCAAGCCGGAGGTGTCCCAGGTGATCGAGACGGCCCCGACGCCGGCCCCGCTTCCGGCGCTGGGTGATAGTGATCATTTAGTGCTCGATGCGCTTGCCGGACTGATCGACAATAAAACGCTGCTATCTATCTTCCGCGCCGAGCGGATCATCCGCCACATCGTCGCCACCGTCGACAACCTGCCGCGCAAGCGCGCGCCGATGAACGTGATGCCGGTCAAACGTGCTTCGGGCGAATTCATCACCGCCGACAAGGAAGCAAACCTGACCATCAGCCCGCGAAACGCGGCGCGCTACAGCCCCTATGTGAAAATCGCCCAACTGGCCGATGCCAAAAAACTGGTCGAGCTCTACGTCCGCCTCTATCCGCTGTTCCAGCAAGCCTATGAGGAACTGGGCTACCCGCAACTGTATTTCAACGACCGGCTGATCGTGGCACTCGACGACCTGCTGGCTGCGCCGGATATCAAGGAACCGGTGCGGCTGGTTCAGCCCGGCGTGTATTACCTGTTTGCCGAGCCCGGTCTCGAAGAACGCTCCAGCGGCCAGCGCATCCTGATGCGCATAGGCAGCAGTTACGCGACGGTCATCAAGGACAAGCTGCGCGAAATCCGGCAGGAGCTGAAGCTCCACATGCGCGAGAAGAAAGTGGAAAACGCCAGATAAGGGATGCAGAAATTGTAAAAGTACCTTTTATGAACCGGGGTTGGGTTTCGTAGGTCGGGATTCATCCCGACAGAGCGCCGCATAACCCAACCCCGTCGGGATGAATCCCGACCTACATCGAGGCATGAAGTGCCTTCTACTTTGATTCCGCATACAGCTTCCCCGACAACAAACTCGCCGAAATAATCAGCGCCGCGCCGATCCAGTCGCGCAGTTGCATCGCCTCGCTGGCAAGAACATACGCCGAGGCGGCGGCGACCACCAGTTCGAACAGGAACAGGACGATGGCGCGGTTGGCCGGCAGATGGGCCAGGGCATACTGCACGGCGAAGCTGACGGCGCACAGCACGACGCCGAGCAGCGCGAGAATCAGCCAGGCTTGCGCATCGATCGCCAGCAACTGGCCCGGCAAGCCGCCTTGCCAGCACAACAGCGGCGCGGTCAGCAGCGCGGTGCCAAACCATACGCTGTAGGACTTCGCCTCCACGCTCAGATGCGCGGCACGGCGCGACACCACGTTGGACAGCGCGAAGCCCATGCCCGCCGACAGGCCGATCCATTCGGCAAAATTGGCCGGCAGCGGCAGACCGAGCTGCGGCTCCCACAGCATGACGAATGCGCCGCCTACCGACAGCGCGATAATCAGATAGCCATAGCGGTTGAGGTGCTCACCGAGCAGCCAGTAGGAAAACAGGATCGTCCACAGCGGCGCGAGGTAGAACAGCAGCAGCACGCGCATCACCTCGCCATGCAGGATCGCCAGGACATAACCGAAATTTGTCCAGCCCGCGCTCAACAGCAGCGCCACCGCCCACCAGTCGGCCCCGTTTTTATTATGCTGGCGGAGCTCGCGCCACACGCGCGGCAGCATGAACGCGCCGCACAGCATCGCCAGCAGATAGGTGAGCAGCGTCGCCAGTGCGCCGGACACGCCGGCATCCTGCAACACGCGAAAGGGATACCAGATCAGCCCCCATACCAGCGCGCCGCTGAATACGCCGGCCAACGGCAGCAGATTTTGTTTTGATGGCACTGGCACGCCCCTTATAATCGCCAACTGACAATTTAATACCGTCATTCTCGCGCAGGCGGGAATCCAGTGGTTTCAAACAAAAGGCATTTTTGTCTTGCTGGATTCCCGCCTGCACGGGAATGACAAACAAAAATGAATCCCGACTTGCAAAAACTCCAGCCCTACCCGTTCCAGAAACTCGCCACGCTGTTTCGCGAAGTCACGCCGAACCCGGAGTATCGCGCCATCAGCCTATCCATCGGCGAGCCGAAACACGCCACGCCGCAGTTCATCAAGGATGCGCTGACCGCCAACCTCGACGGGCTGGCGAATTATCCCACAACCGCCGGCAGCGACGCGCTGCGCTGCGCCATCGCAAACTGGCTGGCGACGCGCTACGCCATTCCGCTGCCGGATGCGAAGACCCCCGCTTTGGATCCAAAAACTCAGGTGTTGCCGGTAAACGGCAGCCGCGAGGCGTTGTTCGCCTTCGCGCAGACGGTGATCGACCGCAGCAAAAACAATCCGGTGGTGGTCTGCCCCAACCCGTTTTACCAGATTTACGAAGGCGCGGCGTTGCTTGCCGGAGCCACGCCGCATTTTCTCAATACCCTGCCGCAAGACAATTACGCGCTGAACTTCGCGCAACTGCCGGAAGCAGTCTGGCAGCGCGCGCAACTGGTCTACGTCTGCTCGCCGGGCAACCCGACCGGGCATGTGATGCCGCTGAAAGAATGGCAGACGCTGTTCGAGATGTCGGATCGCTACGGTTTCGTGATCGCCTCGGACGAATGCTATTCGGAAATTTACTTCGGCGAAAATAAACCGCTCGGCGCGCTGCAAGCCGCGCAACAACTGGGGCGCGGCGACTACAAGAACCTCGTGGTGTTCTCCAGCCTGTCGAAGCGTTCCAACGTGCCGGGAATGCGCTCCGGCTTCGTCGCGGGCGATGCGGCTATCATCGCGAAATTTGCGCTGTACCGCACCTATCACGGCTCGGCGATGAACCCGGCGATCCAGGCCGCCAGCATCGCCGCGTGGAACGACGAGGCGCATGTCGCGGAAAACCGCCGCCTGTACGCGGAGAAATTCTCCAGGGTGCTGGAGATACTCCAACCGGTGCTGCCGGTCACACCGCCCGATGCCGGTTTTTACCTGTGGATACGCACGCCGGTTGCCGACACCGCCTTCGCGCAAGCCCTGTATCGCGACTATAATGTGACCGTGCTGCCGGGCAGCTATCTGGCACGCACCGCCCAAGGGGTTAATCCCGGCGAGAATTTTGTGCGCTTGGCGCTGGTCGCGAGCACGGAAGAGACGGTGGAGGCGGCACAGAGAATAGTCAAATTCAGTCGCGCGTAGGTCGGATTTTAACCCGACGATGTCGGGCTGAAGCCCGACCTACGACTAACGACTACCAACTTTGTTTTTAGGAACTCATCATGGATCAACTACAGCAAATCATCGAGCAAGGTTTTGAACACCGCGCCGACATCACCCCGCACAATGCCGACGCGCAGCTCAAGGAAGCGGTCGATGCCGCCATCACCCAGCTCGACCAGGGCAAACTGCGCGTCGCCGAAAAGATCGACGGGCAGTGGGTGACGCACCAGTGGCTGAAGAAGGCCGTACTGCTATCGTTTCGCATGGAAGACAACTCATTCATCAAGGGCGGCTTCACCAACTACTACGACAAAGTGCCGTCCAAGTTCGCCGACTACAACAGCCGCGATTTCCGCGAAGGCGGCTTCCGCGTGGTGCCGCCGGCGGCGGCGCGCAAGGGCGCGTTCATCGCCAGGAACGTGGTGCTGATGCCCTCTTACGTGAACATCGGCGCGTATATCGATGAAGGCACGATGGTGGATACCTGGGCGACGGTCGGCTCGTGCGCGCAGATCGGCAAGAACGTGCATTTGAGCGGCGGCGTCGGCATCGGCGGCGTGCTGGAACCGGTGCAGGCCAACCCGACCATCATCGGCGACAACTGTTTCATCGGCGCGCGTTCGGAAGTGGTGGAAGGCGTGATCGTCGAAGACAACAGCGTGATTTCGATGGGCGTGTTCATCGGCCAGAGCACCAAAATTTACGACCGCGAAACCGGCGAGGTCAGCTATGGCCGCGTGCCGGCCGGATCGGTGGTGGTCAGCGGCAGCCTGCCTTCCGCAGACGGCAGCTACAGCCTGTACTGCGCGGTGATCGTGAAAAAGGTGGATGCCAAGACCCTGTCGAAAGTGGGTATCAACGAGTTGTTGAGAGGCATTTGATACTGTAGGGGCGTGATTCATCACGCCCGCATTCAAGGGCGCAATGAATTGCGCCCCCCACGAACAGGGGAACGCAAAATGATCGTCACACCATTACTGCAACTCGCCGCCGACAAACAGGCTTCCGACTTGTTTTTCTCGGTCGGCGCGCCTGTCAACATCAAAATCGACGGCATCGCCATGCCGATCAACGCGCAGATATTGGAAGCCGAAGTTATCCGGCGCATCGCCTACGAGATGATGTCGCCGAAGCAGATCGCCGAGTTCGAAGACAAGATGGAAATGAACTTTTCGTTCCGCGTCAACGGCACCGGCAATTTCCGCGTCAACATTTTCCGCCAGCGCGGCGATGTCGCCATCGTGATCCGCCATGTCAAGGGCAAGATCGACAATGTGGAAGCCCTGCACCTGCCCGTCGTGCTGAAAGAGCTGATCATGGAAAAGCGCGGTCTGGTGCTGGTGGTCGGCGCAACCGGCTCCGGCAAATCCACCACGCTCGCCGCGATGATCGAGCACCGCAACAGCACCAAGAGCGGCCATATTCTGACCATCGAGGACCCGGTCGAATACATTTTCGGGCACGGCAAATCCCTCGTGAACCAGCGCGAAATCGGCACCGACACCCACACCTACGAAAATGCGCTATCCAGCGGGATGCGCGAAGCCCCGGACGTGCTGATGATCGGCGAAGTGCGCGACCGCGACACGCTCAAACACGCGCTGATCTTCGCGCAAACCGGCCACCTGTGCCTGACCACGCTGCACGCCAACAACAGCTATCACGCGCTGAACCGCATCGTGAATTTCTTCCCCTACGACTCGCGCCAAAGCGTGCTGTCCGACCTGTCGATGTGCCTGCGCGCGGTGGTCTCGCAACGCCTGGTGCGCAACGTGCAGGGCAAGCAGGTGCCCGCCGTGGAAATCCTGCTCAACACTTCGCTGATCGCCGACCTGATCAAGAACGACGAGATCGACAATATCCGCGAAGCCATCGAAAAGAGCGTTTCCGCCGGCTCGCAAACCTTCGAGCAGGCGCTATACAGGCTATTCAAAACCGGGCAAATCACCAAGGAAGAGGCGATGCGCAACGCCGATTCGGCCAGCAACCTGTCCACGCTGATCGACTTCTCGGAGCGCACCAAATCCATGCAGGTGCCGACATTCGACCCGGACGAGGAAGTGCCGAAGAGCGCGAAACCACCGTCCGATTTCAGCGGCATCAAGCTTAACCTGGATGAGCCCGGTTGATACTGCCCGCTTACACCATGTCCGAAACGCTACGACTCGCGCAACAACTTATTGCCCGCCGCTCCCTCACGCCGGCGGACGATGGCTGCCTCGACATCATCGGCGCGCGCCTCGCGCCGCTCGGTTTCAGCCTGGAAAAAATGCGCTGCGGCGAGGTGGATAATCTGTGGGCGCGGCGCGGCAACGCCGGGCCGCTGCTGTGCTTCGCCGGACATACCGACGTGGTGCCGACCGGCCCGCTGGACAAGTGGGACAGCGACCCGTTCACGCCTGAGGTGCGCGATGGCATGCTGTACGGGCGCGGCGCATCCGATATGAAGGGCCCGCTGGCGGCGTTCATTACCGCCATCGAAAAATTTGTCGCCGGCTATCCGCAGCATCCCGGCTCCATCGCCGTACTGCTGACTTCCGATGAGGAAGGCGTGGCGGTAGACGGCACGGTGCGCGTGGTCGAGGCGTTGCGGGAACGCAACGAGCTGCTCGATTACTGCATCGTCGCCGAGCCAACCTCGGTGGCCAAGACCGGCGATACCATCAAGAACGGGCGGCGCGGCTCGCTGTCCGGCGCGCTTACCGTCAAAGGCGTGCAGGGCCACATCGCCTACCCGCATCTGCTCAAAAATCCCATCCACCTCGCCGCGCCCGCGATTGCCGAACTGGCCGCGACGGCATGGGACAACGGCAACGAATATTTTCCGCCGACTTCCTGGCAGATTTCCAATATCCACGGCGGCACCGGCGCGACCAATGTGGTGCCGGGCACATTGGAAATTCTGTTCAACTTCCGCTTTTCCACCGCCAGCACGGTGGAGGGTTTGAAAGACAAAGTCCGCGCGATCCTGGACCGGCACGGCCTGGAATATGACTTGCGCTGGGAGCTGTCCGGCAAACCCTACCTCACGCCGCGCGGCAACCTGGTGGGCGCGGTCAGCGACGCGATACGCGAAGTGACCGGACTGACAACCGAACTCTCCACCAGCGGCGGCACCTCCGACGGGCGCTTCATCGCCGGCATCTGCCCGCAGGTGATCGAACTCGGCCCGCTCAACGCCACCATCCACAAGATCAACGAATGCGTGGCGGTAGCCGACCTCGACGCGCTGTCGGAAATCTATTACCTGACCCTGCGCAAACTCCTAACGGGCATGGTGAGCAGCCACACCTGACAATGAAACTCACCATGCCCGTTTCCCTCACCTCATTCCTCTGGATGGAACAACTAGCCATTCGACTAAGCTGCAAGAAACCGCAGCCAAGTCGCTGGTTATCCCGCAAGCGGGGAGAGCGAAGCGAGGGGGGCGTAGCTAGGCGAACGAATCGCTACGCGAGCTTTACTTTAACCAAATGAAATATCTATTCCTGATTCTGCTCGTCGCCGCGCTGCTGTGGATTATTTCCATCGCCTGGACTAACCGGCGCAAGCCTCCCCACGCTAACCGGGACAGCGGCGGCGATTCCGGCGGAAGCTCTTCCTCAGGCTGCGGCAGCAGCGATAGCGCTTGCGGCGGCGGAGACGGGGGCGGAGACGGGGGCGGAGGCGACTGATGAGCAACTATTTTTCCGGCGCGACCCACAATCTCCACACCGTGCGCGATTGGCTGCGCTTCGCGGTGAGCCGCTTCAATCATGCCAAACTGTTTTTCGGACACGGCAGCGGCAACGCCTACGACGAAGCCGCCTATCTGATCCTGCACACGCTGCACCTGCCGCTGGACCGCCTCGACCCGTTTCTCGACGCGCTCCTGACCGACATGGAACGCACCGAAGTGTTGAACATCATCCAGCAACGCGTCGAGCGGCGCGTACCGGCGGCCTACCTGACGCACGAGGCATTGCTGGGCGATTTCAGTTTCTATGTGGATGAACGCGTCATCGTGCCACGCTCGTTCATTGCCGAATTACTGCTCGAACAACTCGCGCCATGGATTGCCGATCCGGAAGAAATCGGCAACGTACTGGACTTATGTACCGGCAGCGGCTGCCTCGCCATCCTCGCCGCCTATGCTTTCCCACATGCCAGCGTCGATGCGGCGGACTTATCGCCGGATGCGCTGGCGGTCGCCGAACGCAACGTCGCCGACTACGATCTGCAGGATCGCGTGCACCTGATCGAATCCGATTTGTTCGCCAAACTGGACGGCAAACAATACGACCTGATCGTCAGCAACCCGCCCTACGTGGATGCCGCCTCGGTCGCCGCGCTGCCGCAGGAATACCTGCACGAACCGAAGCTGGCGCTCGGCAGCGGCAGCGACGGACTGGATGCAACACGCCTCATCCTCGAAAACGCCGCGCAACACCTCAGCGCAAACGGCCTGCTGGTCGTCGAGATCGGCCATAACCGCGAAGTGCTGGAAGCCGCTTACCCGAACCTGCCGTTCACCTGGCTGGAGGTCAGTGCGGGCGACCAGTTCGTGTTCATGCTGCACCGCAACGACCTGCTTTAATCCATGAGTATTGTTATTGACCAAGTTAGACGCGAAGCCAGCAGCTTGCTGGATTCACAGCGCCGTTCCGACCTTGGGCAGTACATGACCCCCTCCCCTATTGCGGCGTTTATGGCTTCACTTTTTTCCTACAACGGCCAAGCCAGATTGCTGGATGCAGGTGCGGGCGTAGGTTCTTTAACCTCAGCTTTTTTCGACAAAGCATTACAAGAGGGAACGTCAGTCGATGCGGAAACCTGGGAGATCGACAACATTTTAGGCGGTTACCTGAAAAGCACTCTCGACGAATATGTGCAGCATGGGCAAGGGCGAATCAAAGCCCATATCCATGCGTCAGACTTTATCGAAGATGCGGCTTTTTCCATACAGTTTGACTGCAACAACCTTTACACACACGCCATTCTCAACCCTCCTTACAAGAAAATAGGCACTAATTCAAAACATCGCAAGTTATTAAGGATGGCAGGCATTGAGACGGTCAACCTGTACACGGCATTCGTCGCACTGACCGTATTGTTGATGGGAAAAGGGGGTGAGGTTGTCGCCATTATTCCTCGCTCGTTTTGCAACGGCAGCTATTACCGCCCATTCCGCAATCTGATTTTGCAGGCTTGCTCCATACGCCAACTGCATCTGTTCGAAAGCCGGAACCAGGCTTTCCAGGACGATGGGGTTTTGCAGGAGAACGTCATCATCCACTTGGTCAAAGGAGAACCGCAAGGCTCGGTCATTGTATCCACTTCGCACGATGCGAAATTTTCTGACTACCAGCAGACCATATTTGATGCCGCCGCGATTGTGAAACCAAACGACATGGAACAATTCATCCACATTCCGACAGCCGCCAGGCAAACAAGCGTTCCCAAGCTTTGCATGCATACGTTGCGCGACATTGGGCTGGAAGTTTGCACCGGACCAGTAGTGGATTTTCGGCTGAAAGAGTATTGGCGGGACGAACCGGCAAAGGACACCGTGCCCCTGCTCTATCCCCACCACTTCAGCGATGGCACACTATGCTGGCCCAAAGCACACAAGAAACCAAATGCTTTGCAGCTTACCCCTGATGTCAGCAAATGGCTGATGCCGCGTGGACACTATGTGCTCGTTAAACGTTTTTCCGCAAAGGAAGAACGTCGTCGCCTCGTGGCTTACCATTTACGCTATGAGGCGTTGGATGCTGCATATATCGGCTTCGAGAACCATTGGAACGTATTCCACATCGGGAAGCGCGGCATGGACGAAAACATTGCCAAGGGGCTGGCCACATTTCTTAATTCAACCGTTCTTGACCAGCACTTTCGGGTGTTCTCAGGCCACACACAGGTCAATGCCACAGACCTGCGCAATATGCGCTACCCAAGCCGCGAACAATTGCGAAAACTCGGTCAACGCGCAAAAGGCCAGCCTAACGACCAAGCCAGCATTGACCAATTGCTTGAGGCGCTGGCAGGATTGAAAAACTACTGCATGCAATAATACTGCGACACATTTGTCAGGAACCCTATGGTACTTCTTGGTTTTGATCCCGGCGGCATCAATAGCTTTGGCTGGGCAACACTTCACGTTGATGAAGTTGGCAAAATTGTCAGCCTTGCAACCGGCGTTGTCTCCAATGCGCCTGAAGCCGTGCGCAATGCCCTGAGCACAACTTCCGCACCTGCAGGTGTCGGCATTGATGCTCCGTTGTTCTGGGTGCAAGAGGGCGATCGACGTGCCGATTCATATCTTCGAGACCGTGTCCGGGCAGCCGGTGGCCATAACGGCACAGTGAACAGCGTCAACTCGCTCCGAGGCGCGTGTCTCGTTCAAGGCATCCTTACCGCACGAATTATCACTGCTTCGTGGCCGTCTGCCACTATCACGGAAGCGCATCCAAAGGCACTGTTGCGCCTACACGCCGAGGCAGAGCGCTTTGTCGCAAATCATCTTCCGCTCATCCATCAAGAACATGAACGCGACGCTGCACTTGCCGCATTTGCAGCTTGGGCGGCAGTTACAGCCCGACAATCTTGGCACAATCTTGTGTTGGAAGAGGCTGATCCATTTTTTCCCGGTGGAAAAGAGGTGTCATATTGGTTTCCACAATGAGAAAGCCTGATATCAAGAGAGCAGAAGCGCATAGCCCATGCTGGGGCGAAGTCATGCGCAAGTTCCTGTCCGTCGTCGCATGGGAAACCGAAGTATGGTGCGCCAGTGACCCGACCCACCTGATCCATTTCAACGGCATCCGTTTTCTTGGCCCATACGCCAAGTAATAACCCTACAAATCCTGCCCATGTCCGTCGACCACTACGAGAACTTCCCCGTCGCATCGGTTCTGATGCCCAAGCGGCTGCGCAAGCCGGTGGCGGCGATTTACCATTTTGCGCGCGCGGCGGACGATATCGCCGACGAAGGTGATCTGCCTGACGAGGAACGGCTCCGGCAACTCGACGCATTCCGCGCCGAGCTGGCGCGCATCGAAAAAAATGAAGCGCCGCTCACGCCGCTGTTCGTGAATCTTGCCGCCGAGATCCGGCAGCACGCGCTGCCGATGCAGCCGCTTTATGACTTGCTCGATGCCTTCTCGCAGGATGTGGTGAAGAAACGCTACGCAGACTTCGACAAGCTGCTCGACTACTGCCGCCGCTCCGCCAACCCGGTCGGGACGCTGCTGCTGCATCTTTACGGCGAAGCCACGCCGGTCAACATCGCGTACTCGGATGCCATCTGCACCAGCCTGCAACTGATTAATTTCTGGCAGGATGTCGCGAAGGACTATGCCATCGGGCGCATCTACCTGCCGCTGGACGAGCTGGCGCAATACGGCGTGAGTGAGGAGCAGATTGCGCAGGGCATTACAAACGACGCGTGGTACAGGCTGATGCAATTCCAGGTGGAGCGCGCCCGCGCCATGATGCTCTCAGGCGCGCCGCTCGGCAGCATCCTGACCGGACGCATCGGGCTGGAGATGCGCATGATCATCGCCGGCGGCTTGCGCATCCTCTCCAAGCTGGAAGCTGCTGACTACGACGTGTTCAACAAACGTCCGGTATTGCGCCCGCTCGACTGGGCTATCATGCTGGCCAAGAGCGCGCCTTTTTAAACCTAAGCCAGTCGAACCGGAACCAAAGTGTAGGTCGGGCTTTGCCCGACATGGTGGGCATAGCCCACCCTACGGATACCACATCAACCTGTTTCAGATTCACCTTGTAAAGCTGCGCCAGTGCTTGATTTACGATACATTTTTGCCACAAATTGCGATGACTCCCGAACAATATTGCCAGGACAAGACCGCAAAAAGCGGCTCCAGTTTCTACTATAGCTTCCTGTTCCTGCCGCCGGACAGACGCCGCGCCATCACCGCGCTGTATGCCTTTTGCCGCGAAGTGGACGACGTGGTGGACGAGTGCTCGGACGCCAACGTGGCGCGCACCACGCTCAACTGGTGGCGCGGGCAGGTCGCTGAAATCTACGGCGGCAAACCGCAACATCCGGTCGCGCTGGCGCTGGTTCCGGTGGTGACACAATTCAACCTCGCGCAGGAGCACTTGCTGGAAATCATCGACGGTATGGAGATGGATATCGACCAGCCGCGCTACCCGGATTTCAACTCGCTGCAACTGTATTGCTACCGCGTCGCGTCGGTGGTCGGGCTGCTGTCCGCGGAAATCTTCGGCTACCGCGACCGCCGCACCTTGGAATACGCGCACGATCTCGGCATCGCCTTTCAGCTCACCAACATCATCCGCGATGTCGGCGAGGACGCGCGGCGCAACCGCATTTACCTGCCGATGGACGAACTGCAACAGTTCGGCGTGGCGGCGGCGGACATTCTCAACGCGCACGAAACGGAAAACTTCCACAGGCTGATGGCGTTTCAGGTCGAGCGCGCGCAACGCTATTACCAACAGGCGCTAGAGCATCTTCCCGCAGCGGATCGCAAGGCGCAGCGCACCGGCCTGATCATGGCGGCGATCTACCGCGCCACGCTGGATGAAGTGGTCGCCAGCGGCTGTCATGTGCTGAAAGAGCGCGTCTCGCTGGGTGCGGGATACAAATTGTGGCTGGCTTTCAAGGCGTGGATCAAGAGCTAAAAAGTACGCCCTCTCCCCAACCCTCTCCCATAAATGGGCGAGGGAGCAATCGTGAAAAGCAATTTATCAACCCTGCCATCATCGGCGGCGGCTACGCCGGCATGGCGGCAGCGGTCGCCCTAGCGGAGCGCGGCATTCCTGTCACCGTATTTGAAAGCGCCCGGCAGCTTGGTGGTCGGGCGCGCGGCGTACTGCACAACGACACGCAACTCGACAACGGTCAGCATCTGCTGCTCGGCTGCTATCGCCAGACGTTGCACCTGATCGAACAAGTCGGCGGCAACCTCGAACAGGACTTTCTGCGCCTGCCGCTGCAACTCGATCTGCATGGCGAATTCTCGCTGCGGGCGCCGCGCCTGCCCGCGCCGCTGCACCTTCTGGTCGCTTTACTCAACGCGCAAGGCATCTCGTTCGGCGAACGCATCAAGGCAGCGCGCTTCATGCTCGCGCTGCGCCGTGCAAATTTCCATTTAACCATCGACATGACCGTCGCAGAACTGCTCGCAAAGCACGGCCAGGATGCCGAGCTGGCGCAAAAGCTCTGGGAACCGCTGTGCATCGCCGCGCTGAACACGCCGATCCACAAAGCCTCCGCGCAGGTGCTGCTCAACGTGCTGCGCGACGCGCTGAACCGGTCGCGCGCCGACAGCGACATGCTGTTGCCACGCGTGGATTTCACCGCGCTGTTTCCACAGCGCGCCGCGAGCTATATCGAACAGCGCGGCGGCAAGGTGCTCACTTCCTGCAGGGTGGAAGCAATCGTCCCCAGGATCGGCGGCATCGAACTGGCCAGCGCTGAAAAAACTCACACCTTCAGCCATGTCATCTGCGCCGCGCCTCCGGTCGTCGCCGCCAAGCTGCTGCGCCCGCTTGCCGCACTGGAAAACACCGTCGCACAAATCGACGGCCTGGAGCATCAGCCGATCTACACCGTCTATCTGCAATATCCGGCGCATGTTGCCCTGCCGCACCCGATGCTCGGCCTGCACCGGCGCTTCAGCCAGTGGCTGTTCGACAAGGGCCGCATCGCCGGACAGCACGGCCTGCTCGCCGCCGTCATCAGCGCGGAAGGCATCCATCAGGAATTGGCACAGGAACAACTGGCGCAGAAGGTGGTCGCGGAATTGCGCGAAGAATTCGGCATCGCCGAGCCGCCGCATTGGTTCAAGGTCATCGCCGAAAAGCGCGCCACCTTCTGCTGCGCGCCCAACCTGCAACGCCCAACGCAGCAGACCGCCCTGCCCGGTCTACTCTTGGCGGGCGATTACACCGCTGGCGATTACCCGGCCACGCTGGAAGGCGCGGTGCTCAGCGGATTGCGCTGCGCCAGCCTGATTTCAGCATAAGAATCTTGCATCGACAGCACATATTTTATTGTTATAATAGGCGACAGTAATACTCAACTTCTATAATCGAAACCCGATTGAACAGCGGATAGCCAACCGCGCCATTTAGCCCTTTTATAAGGAAACTGACATGACAACCATTGCCGAATTCATGGCCAACGACCATCAGGCCTGTGACGTTAAATTTGCCGATGCCGAAATGGCCGCTCTCAGCGACGACTGGAGCAAGGCCGAAACCTCCTTCAACACCTTCCGCGACAGCATGGCGCGACACTTCCGCATGGAAGAAGACGTGCTGTTTCCCACGCTGAAATCCGCCGGCGGCCCTTCCGGCCCAGTGCACATCATGCTCATGGAACACGCGCAGATCAAAGAGCTCCTCAAGCAGATGGGCGCTGCGGTGGAACGCAAGGATGCGCAGGAATACGGCGGCCTTGCGGAAACCCTGCTGATGGTGATGCAGCAGCATAACCACAAGGAAGAGAACATTCTGTATCCGATCACCGACCAGATTCTGGCCGCACAACGGGAAGCGCTGCTCGGCCAGATGCAGGCTGTTTAACGGTCATGGCAAATTGCCGCTCCTGATGATGGAATTGCCATGCCCGTTTCCCTCTCCCCATCCCTCTCCCGCCAGCGGGCGAGGGGGTCGTTGCATCGCTGCGCGAATTTCGCGTTAACGTTCATGGCGGAACTCGATGTACGCGGGCTGCCGCCGCCGGAGCCCTTCGAGCACATCCTCCGCGCGCTGCCCGCGCTTTCCGGCAATGACACCCTGCACGTGCTGATCCACCGCGAACCCTACCCGCTCTACGAAATGTTACGCGACGCCGGTTATGCGTGGCAGACCACCGCTCTGGCGGAGGGCGATTTTGAAATCCTGATTACGCGAGATTCATTCCCTGGGCGCGCCGCATGAAAATAGCCTCGCTCAGCGCCGACCAGGCTCCGCCGATCAGCTTGCCGCTACGCTTCTTCGCCGTGGCGCCGGCTTTTCTGGCGCTGGCCGCGCTGCTGCTGGCAACGGCTGGCGGCAACCCGTTCGCCGAGCTGCGCTCTCCCGCACAGATTGCCGCCACGCACCACATCACCCTGGGGTTCATGGCGATGGTGATGCTGGGCGCCATCCAGCAAATGCTGCCGGTGGTGATCGGCAGCCCGATGCCCGCAACCAACTGGGTGGCGTGGCTCACCTTCCTGCCGCTGATAGCGGGCGCGCTGACGTTGTCCGCCGGTTTCGTGCTGGGCAGCCCACTGTTACTCAACCTTTCCTGGCTGCTGCTGGGGTTGGCTTTCCTGGTGTTCATCGCCGCCAGCCTCACCAGCCTGGCACGCGCCCCCGCGAAAAATGCGACCAAGACCGCAATATTGCTGTCGGTTCTCTCGCTCACCGGCGCCGTCGCGCTCGGCATATTGCTGGCCAGAGGCTATGCCGCCGGCCTGGCGCTGCCCTACGCCAGCCTGGCTGCCGCCCATATCAGCCTGGCCTTGGGCGGCTGGGTGCTGCTGCTGGTGATCGGCGTGTCCTACCAGGTTGTGCCGATGTTCCAGCTCACCCCGAACTATCCGAAATGGATGACCGCCCGCCTGGCCCCCGCCCTATTTGCCACCCTGCTGCTGAACCTGGCGCTGCTATTGCCTGAATCGGCGCCGCGCTGGGCGACATTCAGCGCGGAAGCCCTGTTCTGGTCGTTGGCCGTCAGCTTCGCCGTGACCACCCTCAAGCTGCAAAAACAGCGCCGCCGCCGCATTCCCGATGCCGCCCTGAGCTTCTTCCAGACGGGCATGGTCGCGCTGCTGTTTGCCGCGTTATTTTCGCTGGCGGCGCTGACTTTTCCGGCAGCCGGAGATCAGCTGCGGACGCTGTCCGCGCTGGCGTTTCTGCTCGGCTTCGCGCTGTCGCTGATCCAGGGCATGCTGTATAAAATCGTCCCGTTCCTGGTATGGTTCCACCTGTTTCGCGGCGGGGTAAAAAACGGCGTGCCCAACATGAAAGAAATCATCCGGGAACCCTGGATGTGGCGGCACCTGTGGCTGCACCGGGGCACGCTGCTGGCGGCATTGCTGGCGACCTGGTGGGGTGCGGCGGCATGGCTGGCGATGCTCGGGCTGCTGTTGCAGGGGATTATATTGAGCTACGGCATCTTCACCGGCATCGCGGTTTACCGGCGCGTGCTCCGGGAAATCGAACCCACATCTCCTTGAAGAAAACCTTCAGAAATTCGTTTTGCGGGATTGCAGGCCGGACACGGCGATGCGAAGCATCCGGGGCGGGCAGGCCTGCTGCTCCGCGCTCCCGCACCGGAGGGCTGCGCCCCACCGTGTCGCGCGGGCAGCGCAAGGAGCCGCGCAGCGAATGACGAGGCATATCGGATTGATAGACGAGGAATGAGCGAGCACGCGACGCCGCGATTCGCACGCAAAATGGATTGGTGGGGGTGTTCATGGTAGTTCCCACTCGTCGATCAGCAGCTGCATCTGCAGGCCATCGCGGCTCAATTGCAGGCGTGTCGGCAAACTGTCGGGCCTGGTGTCGGCATAACGCAGGTAGCGCACTTCCCAGCCATCCTGATGCAACGCGGCAATTTGCTCGTTGCCATTGCGTTCAATTTGCGCGGAGCTGTTGGCGGCCGGCATGCCCAATACCCAATGGTGCAGGCCGCCCAACGGTAAATACCAGCCCAGCGCCTGTTGCATCAGGGTTTCAACATCGCCGGCCTGATAGTGTTTATCGCCATCGTCCAGCGTCGCATTCTGCGCGTCGCGATAGACGCGTGCGGCAGTTTGCCCGAGCGGTGCGAGCAGCAGGATCTCGTCGGATTGCGCCGTATGCGTCCAGCGCAATCCGGCGGAATGGCGGGTGCCTTGATGGCTGACCGAGATGCGTCCGTTCAGTGCGAACGACGCGGATTCAGGCTGTGCGGGGCGCGCAGCCGGCGCGGGTGCGGGCGGCAATAACGCGCAGCCGCTTAACATGCCTGCCAGCAATACGCCCAACCAATGCATCTGAGAGCCTCTAAAAATCCTCATTTCATCCCAACTGCGGCGTTGCGGAAAAAATTTCTTGCTTACATATAAAACATATGCGGCGCGGCGAAGTGGGGTAAGCAGGCAATCCACGTAGCGGATGCTCGCAAATTTTTTCCGCGCCTTGCATTTGGGCGAACTCTGGATTTTTAGAGGCTTTCATCAGGGGATGAATTTCTTGATGGTGTTTTGCAACGGCGTGCTGCCGGGGTTGACCCTGAGGCTGTCCTGCCAAATTTTCCTGGCCTCCTCCTTGTCGCCGTGCATCCACAGTACTTCGCCGAGATGTGCCGCGACCTCAGGATCGGGGTTGCCGGCAAAGGCGCGCCGCAGCAGCTTCAGGCTCTCGTCCAGCCGGCCGCTGCGATAGTAGCCCCAGCCCACGCTGTCCATAATGGCGGCATCGTCGGGGGCGAGCTGCAAGGCTTTTTCCACCAGTTCAACCGCCTCCGCAATCCGCTCGTTGCGCTCCAGCAGGCTGTAGCCCAGCGCGTTGTAGGCATGCGCGTGATCGGGCTTGATCTGGATCAGCTTGCGGATCAACTGTTCGAACACATCCGGCTTGCCGACCCTATCCGCCAGCATCGCGGTTTCGTAAAGCAGATCGGGATGATTGGGCAGCTTCGCCAAACCAAGCTGTAGCACCTGATAGGCATCCTCCAGCCGCTTCGCCCCGCGCAACAATTGCGCCTCGATCAACAGCAGTTGCACACGCTGCTGATTGTTGGCGGCCTGCGTCTGGTGCATATACTCCCTTGCTTCATCCAGCTTGCCGCGCTTGTTCAGCAAATAAGCCACGCGCAACCGCGCCGCAAACTGGTATTCGCCGTCCTTGACCTCGCGATAATGCGCCATCGCTTCGTCTTCGTTTTCTTTCGCCTCGCCCAACTGCCCGAGGTAATACTGCACCGTGTCCTGATCCTTCTTGCCCTTGCCGAGCGCCTGCCGGAACTGCGCTTCCGCATCCTGCAAATCGTTCATCTGCAAGGAAATCAGCGCGATCGCAAATGCAAGGTCGGGGTTGTCCGGATTGTCTTTCGCCAGGCGCTGGAATTCGGCGCGCGATTGCTGGTATTGTTTTTGCTCCAGCAGCATGCGGGCATATTGCAGGCGGACTTCGCGCGCTTCCGAATAATCGGACAAATAGCGGCGCA
>JAUYJO010000190.1 GCA_030700315.1 Gallionella sp. | reverse complement strand
AGCCTGAACGTCCAGCTTTTAGATAAACCCAAGGCCACACTGGTGTCGTCAAGTGACAGTCCAAACTTCAGAGGCATCAGCAATGCCTGCGCCATGCGCAGCTCGCTGATTGTCTTTGCGTTAGCCGCTTGTGTGACAGCCCTTCTAAAAACTCATGCCCACCTGCCAGCCTTGCCATAGATCATCTCCACCACTATTGGTGATCGTGATTATAGGCTTCTTTAACTGGAAATGGAATAATAGATGCTCAATTTTCCACGAAGCGACCGTTCGCCCTCAGTACCGGAGAAGTCGCCGAACGAAGATTGTGCCAGATCAAATCACGATTACTAAAATTGAGTCTACAGCCCCAACTCGCCCCACATCGCATCCACTCTCCGCTTCACCGCCACATCCATCACAATCGGCGTGCCCCATTCGCGTTGCGTTTCGCCCGGCCATTTGTTGGTCGCGTCCAGCCCCATCTTGCCGCCCAGCCCCGACACCGGGCTGGCAAAATCCAGATAATCGATGGGCGTGTTCTCTACCAGCAGCGTGTCGCGCGCCGGATCGACGCGCGTGGTGATTGCCCAGATCACTTCCTGCCAGTTGCGGATGTCGATGTCGTCGTCCACCACGATGATGAATTTGGTGTACATGAACTGGCGCAGAAAGCTCCAGATGCCGAACATCACGCGCTTGGCGTGCCCCGGATATTGCTTCTTGATCGACACGATCGCCATGCGGTAGCTGCATCCTTCCGGCGGCAGGTAAAAATCGGCGATCTCGGGAAACTGCTTCTGCAGCAGCGGCACGAACACTTCGTTCAGCGCCACGCCCAGCATTGCAGGTTCGTCGGGCGGCTTGCCGGTGTAGGTGGAGTGATAGATAGGATTGCGCCGCATCGTGAAGCGCTGGATGGTGAACACCGGGAACTTGTCCTGCTCGTTGTAGTAGCCGGTATGGTCGCCATACGGCCCTTCGAGGGCCGTTTCATAAACGCCGCCTTCCAGCGCGGTTTCATCCGGGCGGATCACGCCTTCCAGCACGATCTCGGCGGAAGCGGGCACTTGCAAATCGCTGCCCAGACACTTGACCAGCTCGGTCTTGCTGCCGCGCAGCAGACCGGCAAACTGGTATTCGGACAACGAATCTGGAATCGGCGTGACCGCACCGAGGATGGTCGCCGGGTCGGCGCCGATCACCACCGCGACAGGGAACGGCTGCCCCGGAAATTTTTCGCAGTGATCGCGAAAATCCAGCGCGCCGCCGCGATGCGCCAGCCAGCGCATGATGGTCTTGTTCGGGCCGATCACCTGCTGGCGGTAAATGCCGAGATTCTGGCGCGGCTTGTTCGGGCCTCTGGTCACTACCAGGCCCCAGGTGATCAGCGGCGCGATGTCGCCCGGCCAGCAATGCTGGATCGGCAATTTGCCCAGATCCACATCGGCGCCTTCCCACACGACTTCCTGGCAGGGCGCGGAGGAAACCACCTTGGGCGACATGGTGAGCACCTGCTTCAGCACCGGCCATTTTTCCCACGCATCCTTCAGTCCCTTCGGCGGCTCCGGCTCTTTCAGGAAGGCGAGCAATTTTCCGACTTCGCGCAGCGCCTGGGTGCTCTCCTCGCCCATGCCCAATGCCACGCGGTGCGGGGTGCCGAACAGGTTGGCCAGCACCGGCATGTTGTATCCAGTCCTATCCGGTCTGACCGGGTTCTCGAACAGCACCGCCGGGCCCTGCGCGCGCAGAACCCGGTCGCAGATCTCGGTCATCTCCAGATGCGGCGATACCGGTGCGGACACGCGCTTGAGTTCGCCGATTTTTTCCAGTTGCGCGATGAAATCGCGCAGGTCTTTATATTTCATTATTAAACTCCTTGAGCCTGTAGCTCGTAGCAGGTAGCTTGTAGCAAAACCGGGGTGGCTACCCGCTACAAGCTACAGGCTGCCAGCTAATAAAACTTTTCTTCACCTTCCGGCCTGGTCTTGAACCGTTTGTGCAGCCAGAAATATTGCTCAGGCATTTCGCGCACGCGCTGTTCGATGAATTCGTTCATGCGGCGCGTATCGGCAACAACGTCGTCGGTCGGATAATTCTCCCAAGCCGGATAGAAGCGTACCTCATAACCCTTTCCGCCGGGCAGCAGCTTGCTGATGCAGGGCACCACCTGCGCGCCGGTCATTCCGGCCAGGCGCGGCACGGCGGTCAACGTCGCGGCGGGCACACCGAAGAACGGCACGAACACGCCGTCCTTGGTCGCGAGATCCTGATCTGGCAGGTAATAGAACGGATGTCGCTCGCGCATCGCCTTGATGACCGGACGCAAGCCCTGCTGGCGTTCGTACAATTTCTGCTTGCCGAATCGCGAGCGTCCGCGCAACAACAGTTCGTGGAACAGCGGATTTTTCTGGCTGGAATACATGCTGACCAGATCGACATGCTGGATCATCCACGAGCCGCCGACATCCAACGCGACGAAATGCGGCGCCAGCACGATCACCGGCCCGCGCGCCTGCGCCGCGGTGTAGTGCTCCAGCCCTTCGACGCGGATGTAACCCTGGATGCGCGAGGCGGTGCTCCACCACAGGATGCCACGCTCCAGAAGGCTGCGCGCGAAAGCCATGAAATTTTTCCTGGCCAGCACTCGGCGCTCGGCCTCTGGTAGTTCGGGGAAGCACAGCCGCAAATTGGTCAGCGCGACATGACGCCGTTCGGCCGCGAACCAGTACAGCAGCATGCCCAACGCATTGCCCACCTTGGTCAGCAGCGGCAACGGCAGGAAATGCAGCAGCCACATCAGGAAAATGCCGATTCGGGTGATCATGCTGGAGGCGAAGTTGTCGCAGGCGGCTGCGCGCCGCGCGGAATTTTATAGCGGTTGTAGCTCCACAGGTATTGTGCCGGGCAGGTGCAGATTATCCGCTCCAGTGTTGCGTTGATCTGCTGCGGCACGGGCGCGGCAAAATCCAGCAGCAGCGGCTCAAAGTGAATCACATAGCCCTGCCCGTGCGGCAAGCGTTCCGAATAGGCGATCAACACCGCCGCGTCGCTGCTTTCCGCGAGGCGACCGACCAGCGTCATGGTGTAGGCGGGGCGGCCAAAAAAATTTGCCCATGCGCCTTCGCCATGGCTGGGCACCTGGTCGGGTAGCAGCCCGATCGCTTCACCGCGCTTAAGCGCCTTGTACAACAGGCGCACGCCGCCGATATCGGCCTTTGCCAGCCTGACCTGACCGCGCTCGCGGCCGCCACGCATGATGCCTTCCAGAAAACCGAGCTTGGGTGGGCGGTACAGCACGGTAAGCGGCACACGCTGCGAGGCATATAGCGAAGAGATTTCGAAACAGCCCAGATGAGGGGTGAAGAAAATGATACCCTTGCCACGCGCCTGCGCCGCCTCGATATGCTCCAGCCCCACACATTTGCGCACCTTGCCGACCACCTCGTCATAAGGCCGCCCCCAAATCCACGCCAGCTCCATAATGCCTTTGCCCGCTTCGGCAATGGCTGCTGTCAGCATGTTTTGATATTGAGATTCATCGACCGTTAAGCCGGCCTGGCGCAAATTCTCCCGGGTGCGCGCGGCATACTGCGCGGAGACCGCATAAGTCAGCCGCCCGAGCAGCGCGCCAAGACTATGCAACGCACTGAGCGGCAACCGCGCAAGCAGGCGAAAAATGTTTTTGAAGAGGAATGCTGTCATGGGGGCAATGCTATCAAGTTTGGGCGGAATTGGTACAATGCACATCCTTTTTATTTATCGAAAACCGACCGGGGCACCATGAACGAATATCTGTTTACATCCGAATCCGTATCCGAAGGCCATCCCGACAAGGTGTCGGATCAAATTTCCGACGCCATCGTCGACGCTATCCTGGCACAGGACAAGCATTCGCGCGTTGCCGCCGAGACGCTGTGTAACACCGGTCTCGTCGTGCTCGCCGGCGAAATCACCACTACTGCCAATGTCGATTACATCCAAATTGCGCGCGACACCCTCAAGCGCATCGGCTACGACAACACCGAATACGGCATCGACTACAAAGGATGTGCGGTGCTGGTGGCTTACGACAAGCAGAGCCCGGATATCGCCCAAGGCGTCAACAAGGCTTATGACGACAACATGGATCAGGGCGCGGGCGACCAGGGGTTGATGTTCGGCTATGCTTGCGACGAAACGGATGTACTGATGCCGCTGCCGATCCATCTGTCGCACCGCCTGGTCGAACGCCAGGCTCTGCTGCGCCGCGACGGACGCCTGAACTGGCTGCGCCCGGACGCCAAATCGCAGGTCACCGTGCGCTATGTGGACGGTAAGCCGGATGCCATCGACACCGTGGTCATCTCCACCCAGCACGCACCGGAAATGACGCTGGAGCAAATCCGCGAAGCGGTCATCGAGGAAATCATCAAGCCGATCCTGCCGAAGGAGCTGATCAAGGGCGACATCAAGTACCTGGTCAACCCGACCGGACGTTTCGTCGTTGGCGGCCCGCAAGGCGACTGCGGTCTGACCGGGCGCAAGATCATCGTCGACACCTACGGCGGCGCAGCCCCGCACGGCGGCGGCGCATTCTCCGGCAAAGATCCGTCCAAGGTCGACCGTTCGGCAGCTTATGCCGGACGCTATGTCGCCAAGAACATCGTCGCCGCCGGTTTGGCCAGCAAATGCCTGATCCAGATTTCCTACGCAATTGGCGTGGCGCACCCCACCAGCGTCTGGGTCACCACCTACGGTACCGGCAAGGTTTCCGACGAGAAGATAGCGGAGCTGGTCAAGAAGCATTTCGACCTGCGCCCCAAAGGCATCGTGCAAATGCTCGACCTGCTGCGCCCGATTTACCAGAAGACGGCGGCTTACGGGCACTTTGGCCGTGAAGAGCCCGAGTTCAAGTGGGAGTCCACGGACAAGGCAGCCGCATTGCGCGCGGAGGCAGGACTGTAACAAGGCTTGCAATCCGCGCGCCGCAAACGTACTGGTTTTTTCAGATGAATTCGTAGGGTTTTCATGCACCCAACACCCGGCAAACTAGACTGATTCTATCCGGTTCAGAGTATTGACCGTTTTTACGGAGAGGTCATGAAACAGGCCGAGCTTAGCGTAATCATTCCGGCACGAAACGAGGCAGAAGGTTTGCGCGCCCTGCTGCCACGGTTGGTGGCGATATTGCCGGGCGCGGAGATCATCATCGCCAATGACGGCTCGGACGATGACACGCTGGCGGTGTGTGCGGAATTCCCCGTGCGGGCCATCAGCCACCCTTACCCGAAAGGCAATGGCGCGGCGATAAAATCCGGCGCGCGCGCCGCGAAGGGGAAAGTGTTGATATTCCTGGACGCGGATGGCCAGCACAAACCGGAAGACATTCCCGCGCTGCTGGAAAAATTCTCCGAAGGCTACGACATGGTGATCGGTGCGCGCCAGTCCGGCTCACACGCCGGGTCACACCGTGCGGTGGCAAATGATGTTTTCAGCCGCTTCGCCACCTGGATGGTGCAGCAGCCGGTGGAAGACCTGACATCCGGGTTCCGCGTGGTCAAAGCAAACAAGTTCCGCAAATTTCTCTACCTGCTGCCCAACGGGTTTTCCTACCCGACCACCATCACCATGAGCTTTTTCCGGGCCGGGTTCAGCTTGGCTTATCTGCCGATCCATACCCCACGACGCGCCACGGGCAGGAGCCATATCCGCCCGATTCGGGACGGGGTGCGGTTCTTGCTGATCATCATCAAAATCGGCACGCTGTATTCGCCGCAAAAACTTTTTTTGCCGATCAGCGCCGGCTTTTTCCTGACTGGGCTGGGTTATTACCTGTATACCTACCTCAGCGATGGGCGATTTACCAACATGAGCGCACTGCTGTTCATTTCTGCCATCCTGACCTTCCTCATCGGCGTCGTGTCCGAGCAGATTTCCGCCTTGCACTACAAGGACATCGATCTGGCCGATCATGAGGGCGAGTAGCTTGAAGGTCTTGATGGTCAGCACTTCCTACCCGGAAAGCGCCCAGGATTGGCGCGGTCGCTTTATTGCCAATCTCGCCACCGCGCTGGCGCGGCGCGAGGAAATTTCCCTTGCGCTATTTGCTCCGCCCGGCGAGCTGCCGGATAAAGTGATCGCTGCGGCTACGCCGGAAGATGCGCGCTGGCTGGCGCGGCTATCGCAGCAAGGCGGCATCGCTCATTTGCTGAGGAAGCACCGGGCGTTTGCCGCAGGCGCCGTCATCCAGTTGCTGGCGCGACTGGGTCGGAGCTACCGGCATCAGTTGCCCGATGTGGCGCATGTCAACTGGCTGCAAAATGTGCTGCCGCTATGGGGAACCCGGACTCCCGCCTTGATCACGGTACTGGGCAGCGATTTCGGCCTGCTGCGCCTGCCCGGCATGAAAATGGCGTTGCGCGCCGTACTGCGCCAGCGACGCGCCATCCTGGCGCCCAATGCCGAATGGATGCGGCCAGAACTGGAGCGCGTATTCGGCGATCTCGCCGAAGTTTGCACCATTGCGTTCGGCGTCGACGAACCCTGGTTCGAGGTCGTGCGCCGCCCGCCCGGAGAAATCCGACATTGGCTGGCAATCACACGGCTGACCAAAAACAAGATCGGCGACCTGTTCGAGTGGGGCGAAGGCCTGTTCGGACAGGATCGCGTGCTGCATTTGTTCGGCCCGATGCAGGAAGAAATGGCGCTGCCGCCCTGGGTGGCTTATCACGGCCCGACCCATCCCGCCGAACTGCTGCAAACCTGGTTTCCCCAGGCCTGTGGCCTGATTACCCTGAGCCGCCACGACGAAGGGCGACCGCAGGTGATGCTGGAAGCGATGGCTGCGGGGCTGCCGGTAATCGCTTCCGATCTTTCCGCGCATCGCGACATCATCCGACATCGCCAGACCGGCTTGTTGGTAGATTCGGTCGATGAATTTCGCGCAGCCTTGGCGATGCTGGAAACAACTGGCCACAATCAAGAAACTGGGGAAGCCGCCCGCGCTTGGGTCGGGGCGAACATCGGCACATGGGATGACTGTGCCGAACGCTACGCTTCCGCCTACCGGCGTTTGCTGGAGCCTAAAGCGTGAACCGCGAGGGCGTGTTGCTGCTCGGCGGCACCGGCTTCATCGGCAGGGCTTTGTCCAAGCGCATGGAGCATGAAAAGAGAGCCGTGCATATTCTGGGCCGCTCCAACATCGGGCAACTGGGAAAGATATTGCCCCAATGCGGCACAGTAATCCACCTGGCCTCGGCCACTACGCCGGGTTCATCGGCCAACCATCCAGAGCTGGAACTGGACAACCTTACCTTGACCTTGCACCTGCTGGAGCTGATGAAGAACCAGCCGGAAACACACCTGATATTCTTTTCCTCCGGCGGTACGGTTTACGGCAACCCTGACCGGCTGCCGGTTACAGAAGATGCACCGATCGCGCCGCTCTCCAATCATGGCGCCGGCAAGGCGGCGCAGGAGGTTTTCTGCAACACCTTTCGCGCTTGCGGGCATGCAGTAACTATCCTGCGCCCCTCGAATGCCTACGGGCTTGGACAAACCATGCGCGGCGGCTTTGGCCTAGTGCGAACGCTACTGGAACATGCACGCGCCGGTACGGCGATGGAAATCTGGGGCGACGGCGAAAATGTGCGCGATTTTATTTACATCGACGACGTGGTGGAGGCATGTATGCGATTCATCGCGTTGCCGCAGGATTCGGGCACCTACAATCTTGGCAACGGCAGAGGGTACAGCATCAACCAGGTGCGGCGCATTGTCGAACAGGTCGTGGGCATCAAGCTGAAAGTGTTCCATCTCCAGGCACGGGGAATCGGCGTGCGTGCCGTCGTGCTGGACATATCCCGCATCGAGACGCGGTTGTCATGGAAACCGCAAATCAGTCTGGAAGCGGGAGTGCTGCACGCCTGTAGCTGGCTCAGGCAAGCATGAGCGATCAGCCAACGGTTTCCGTCTGCATCGCCAACTATAACGGCATGGCGGTGATCGACGACTGCCTGCGCTCGGTGCTGGAGCAGGAAGGCCGGATCCCGGTGGAAATCCTGGTTCACGACGATGCTTCTACCGACGGCTCGGCGGCTTATATCCGCGACCATTACCCTGATGTAAAGCTGATTGAGAGTTTGGAGAACGTCGGATTTTGTGTCGCCAACAATCGCATGGTGGCTGAGTCCAAGGGCAAGTACCTGCTGTTGCTCAACAACGATGCGGCGCTTTACCCTGATGCGCTGCAAACTTTGTTTTCCGAAGCGGAGCAACTGGATTGGCCATCCCTTCTCGGCCTCCCCCAGTACGATGCCGCCAGCGGGGAGCTGGTCGACATCGGCAGCTTGTTTGATCCGTTCTTGAATCCCATTCCCAATTTGGACCCATCGCGAGGCGAGGCCGGGATGGTGGTCGGCGCCTGCCTCTGGATACCGAAAAGACTATGGGACGAGCTGGGCGGCTTTCCGGAATGGTTTGGCTCAATTGCCGAGGATATGTATTTGTGCTGCCGTGCTCGCCTGGCGGGGTATGCGGTGCGGGCATTGCCAGGTTCCGGGTATCGGCATTGGCAGGGGAAAAGCTTTGGCGGCAACCGGGTGACGGAGAATCGCTTGTCCACCACGTTTCGGCGGCGTGCATTGTCTGAGCGCAATAAAACCTATGTGATGGTGCTCACTTACCCTGCACCGCTGTTCCAACTGATTTTCCCCCTGCATCTAGTGCTGCTTCTGGCAGAGGGTTTGGCACTTGCACTGCTCAAGAGAGAATGGTTGCTGTTTCAGGAAATTTATTGGGCATGCTTCAAGGCGTTGTGGTCGGAACGCGGGAGAGTCATTCGTTTAAGGCGAGAGATTCAGCATAGAAGGCAGATCAGTTTAATGCGGTTTATTTCTGTGTTTAAGTTGATACCACACAAGCTGAGGATGTTGCTGCGCCATGGGTTGCCGCACATTAAATGATTCAGGGTATTCAATTATATGCCTCTATACCATTTTCAGTTTGATCTGTGTATGGTTCAGGCATGCGTTGAGCAGGCGTAATGGCAACTCTGCCTCCCACTCACGCCGGTTAAACCGATAGCAGAACTCATTGAGATACTCTTGCAGATATTTGGACGATACGCCGTGATAAGT
>JAUYJO010000188.1 GCA_030700315.1 Gallionella sp. | reverse complement strand
GCAAGTTGCTGCATGCGATACACGGCATGTTGAAACACGACAAGCCGTTCGACAACACCCGTTTTTACGCTATTCCAGCTTGAGGTTGAAAGTGCGAAAAATACTGAAAAAATGCTTGCCTTCGAACAGAGTATCTACAACGCGGGTACGACGCGCGGCTTGCGGCTCGCGCTGCGGCAGGGTGGTCGTGTGTTGCTGGTCATCGCCCATGGTTAATGTCTCTTGTAAAGATTTTTGATTTCATTGGCAAACTGCTTCGCTACCTTGTTGCGCTTGAGTTTCAGGGTGGGCGTGAGCAGGTCGTTCTCCATCGCCCACGGTTCGCGCAGCAGCAACACGCGGCGCACATGCGCGTAACCGGGGAAGCCGCGCAGGCTGCGCGCGATACGTTCCAGCACCTTGCCTTCCACGCGGCTGTCGGCCAGCGCTTCCGGCATGTCGGCGCGCACGCCAGTCTCTTTGGCGAATTGCTGCCACGCTTCGGCGTTGACCACCGCCAACGCCACCAGATAGGGATGCGCCTCGCCGAATATCATCACCTGTTCGAAAAGCGGGTCGTGCAGCAGCGCGATTTCCATGTCGGCCGGCGGCACTTTTTCGCCGTTCGACATGACGATGATGTCCTTGGTGCGCCCGGTGATGTAGATGTGCCCGGTTTCGCTGATGCGCACGATGTCGCCGGTGTCCAGCCAGCCGTCCGCGTCGATGATGGCCTGGGTCGCCTGCGGGTTGTCCCAGTAGCCCAGCATCACATTCGGCCCTTTCACCAGCAGCACGTTCTGTTCGCCGAGCATGACCTGCATATCGCGGATCGGTTGGCCGACGCTGTCCGGGAAATTGTTTTCCAGATGGTTGGCGCTGATGACCGGGCTGGTCTCGGTCAGTCCGTACCCTTGTATCACGGGAAGCCCCAGCCCGACGAACACCCGCGAGACTTCCGGCGGCAAGGCCGCGCCGCCGCTCAGTGCGACGCGCAGTCGTCCGCCGAGATGATCGAGCACTTTTTGCGCGACCAGTTTTTGCATTAACGGCCAGAGCAGGAACGACGCCTGCCATGCGCCACGCCCCTGCTGATGCAGAAAACGTGCCCAGCCGATATCGACAGCGAAATCGAACAGCTTGCGTTTCAGCGGCGAACTTTCATCCAGCCGGGTGCGTATCGCGCCATAGATGCGCTCGTAAATGCGCGGCACCGAAACCAGGATGGTGGGGCGGATGATATGCATGTCGCCGGACAGTTGCGCGATGGAGCGCGCAAAGGCGACCTTCGCGCCTGCCATCACCGACAGGTAATAGCCGACAGTACGCTCGAAGGTGTGCGACAGCGGCAGGAAGGACAGGAAAATGTCGTCCTCGTTGACCGGAAAAAAATCCAGGCAGGCGTGTGCATTGCTCAACATGTTCGCATGGCTCAGCATTACTCCTTTCGGCTGGCCGGTAGTGCCGGAGGTATAGATGATGCTGGCCAGACTGTTCGCCTCGCATGGCTGCGAGGCGAACAGTCGCGCCGTTTCAGGCAGAAATTCCGTCATGGATTTCAGGCGCAGCTCGCCACCATCGTTAACTGTGGCGCTAACTGTGGCAATGCTCACAAAGCACTTCACGCCACCCAGCCGGCTGCGCACCGTGCGCAAGGCCTGCCATTGTTCGTCGTTCTCGAACAGCAACACTTTGATGTCGGCATTGTTGACGATATAGGCGATGTTGTCCGGTCGGTCCACGGTATATAGCGGCACGACCACCAGCCCCAGAGACATTGCCGCCTGGTCGAACATCACCCAGTAAGGGCAATTGCGCAGCATGATCGCGACCCGATCGCCGCGTTGCAATCCCAAGCCGGCCAGCGCCGCTTGCCAGCGTGCCACTTCGGCCAGCATCTCGCTCCAGGTAAGGTCGCGCCACGCATCCCGCTCAAAATGGCGATAAGCAACCTTGTCCGCAGAGCGGCGCGCACGCTCCACGAACAAACCATACAATGTGCCCGCCTGCTGCGGGGTGATGACATCGTTTTGTTGTACCTGCATCTTGTCCTCGCTTGCAATTCTGTTGGAACGCACCAGTTAGCCTCCGCCATGCTCTGTTGTAGGAGTGCAATTCATCGCGCGATAAACTGCGTTCCTACACCTATTCTCTGTTCGCGCGCAACTCCTCCGCCGCGAAATCGTCCACCATGATGACTTTGCGGCGCAACGCGTAATCGCGTTCCAGTTGTTGTGCCTGTTCCGCCGTAATCAATCCAAGATCGCGCGCTTCGGCAATGCGCGGCAACTCTTCCATTGCGTTCAGCTTGCCGGACTTGCGTGCCTGTTCGAGTTCGGCCTGCAACGGCTCGCAAGCCAGCGTGCTGGCGAGCGCGGCTTCCAGCGCGCAGACAGCATCCTGCTCATTCGTCGGCAGATACATTCCTGCTGTCAGATGATCGCGCGCCGCGCCAGGCTGCATCAGCAGTGCGGCAATCTCATGGCCGAGGCGGTCGGACGGCGGCGACAGGCGCAGGCCCAGCGGAAAAATAAGCGCGCTCAACAGCCAGCGCGCCGCCGCGTTCGGAAAATTCCGGATCACGCCATAGAGAGCTTGCTGGGCCTGGTACAGCGCATCCTGCATCGCCCAGTGCAGCAGTGGCAAATCTTCGGCGGGGCGACCGTCGTCTTCGAAGCGCTTCAGCGCCGCCGAGCCCAGATACAGCATGCTCAGCGCGTCGCCGAGGCGCGCGGAAATCCTTTCGCGCCGCTTCAGCGAACCGCCCAGCACCGCCATCGCGACATCTGCACTCAGGGCGAATGTCGCAGAGAAGCGTGTCAACTGCTGGTAGTAGCGGCGAGTTTCGCTGCCATGTGGCGCCGGGATGCCATGCGCGTTGGACAAGCCGAACACGAAACTGCGCGCCGCGTTGCTCAGTGCGAAGCCGATATGCCCGAACAGGGCTGCATCGAATTGATACACGGCAAGCTGGTGGTTCGGCTCGTGCGCCGCCGCAATTTCTTTGAGCACATAGGGGTGGGCGCGGGTCGCACCCTGGCCGAAGATAATCATGCTGCGCGTCAGAATATTTGCGCCTTCCACGGTAATGCCGATCGGTGCCTGCTGGTAGGCGCGAGCAAGATAATTGTCCGGCCCGAGGCAGATGCCCTTGCCGCCATGTACGTCCATCGCGTCGTTGATGACGGTGCGCCCGCGCTCGGTGGCGTGGTATTTGACGATGGCGGAAATCACCGACGGCTTCTCGCCCAGATCCACCGCCAATGCGGTGAAGCGGCGCGCCGCGTCGATCAGATAGGTATGCGCGCCGATGCGCGCCAGCGGTTCCTCGATGCCCTCGAACTTGCCGATGGGCAGATGGAATTGCTTGCGTACCCGGCTGTAAGCGCCGCTGGTGCGCGCCGCCAGCTTCATGCAGCCGATGCTGCTGGCGGGCAGCGAGATAGAACGTCCTGCCGCCAGGCATTCCATCAGCATGCGCCAGCCCTGGCCGATGCGCGGGATGCCGCCGATGATATAGTCCATCGGCACAAATACTTCCTTGCCCTGCGTCGGGCCGTTCAGAAATGCGGAGTTCAGCGGGAAGTGACGGCGGCCGATTTTCACACCCGGTAAGTCGGTCGGAATCAGTGCGAGTGTGATGCCGCGCCAGACATCGCCACCCAGAATGTGGCCCGGATCATGCAGTTTGAAGGCCAGGCCGAGCAGCGTTGCCACCGGCGCCAGGGTGATGTAGCGCTTCTCCCAGGTCAGGCGGATGCCCAACACATTTTTTTGCCCGGCAAAATCGCTGTAGCACACTTCGCCGTAATCGGGGATCGCTCCGGCATCCGACCCGGCAAACGGGCCGGTCAGCGCGAAGCACGGCACTTCCAGTCCGTATGCCAGGCGATGCAGGTATTTTTCCTTCTGCTCATCCGTGCCGTAGTGCAACAGCAGTTCGGCAGGTCCCAGCGAATTCGGCACCATCACCGTCACCGCCGCCGTGCCGCTGCGCGAAGCGATCTTCGCCACCACCGCCGAATGTGCCTGCGCGGAAAACTCCAGACCACCATAGCGTTTCGGGATAATCATGCCGAAGAAACCCCTGACCTTCATGAACTGCCAGACTTCGGGCGGCAGATCGGCGCGCTTGTGGGTGATGTCCCAATCGTCCAGCATCGCGCACAACTGTTCGACTTCGTTATCCAGGAAGGACTGTTCCGTGGCGCTCAATCCGCATTTTGGAAAGGCCAGCAGCTTGTGCCAGTCCGGATGCCCGCTGAACAGATCGCCGTCCCACCACACCGTGCCGGCGTCGATTGCCTCCTGTTCGGTGGCGGAAACTTGCGGCAGAATTTTGCGGAAGATTTTAAGGGCGTTGCCGCTGACGATATTGCGGCGCAACACGGGAATACCGAACACTGCGATGAACAGGAGCAGCACTAGGGAAATCGCATACAACGCGGCGTCGGAGATGCGCGACTGGATGGCCAGCACCGGCATGACCACCGCCATCGCCAGCAACCAACTGATAAGGGAGGCGCGGAAAAAAGCCAGCATCAGAAACAGGATGAATACCGCCACCAGCATCAAAATTGCCACTGCTGCCCCCATTGTCATTGTTGTTGTGCGTTGCCTGGAGCTTGCTGAAATAGACTCTAAGGGATGCAGAAATTACAAATGTACCCGTGTGATTGTGCATTGTCTCAGGAGCGGCTTTAGCCGCGATGCCTTTGAATTCGCGGCTAAAGCCGCTCCTACGACAACCCCCCTAAGCCGGAAAGCCCGATACCTCAACCGCGTGTCGCCGCCATGCTCACCCGCTTTTTTCCGTCCGCTCTGGCTTGCTGGAGCGCGCCCTCGGCGGTGGCCAGCGCCGAATCCAGCGTATCGGCAGGCGTTACCTCGACAACACCGAGCGAAAGGGCGATGTGTTCGGTCTGAATTGCCAGGTTGTCGCTGGCAGGCAGCGGCGCATTGTTGTCGCCGAAACGCAACGTAGGTGCCTCAACAGCTTCACTCAGGCGCTCGGCTATTTTTATGGCACCGTCGGCCGATTTCTCCGGCAGCAATATCACGAATCTGTCGCCGCCCAGATAGGCCAACAAATCATGCGGCCTCAGGTTTGCCGCCAAGATCCGCGCCGCACCCTTGAGCACGCCATCGCCGGCAAGATGGCCGTGGCTTTCGTTAAATTCCTTGAAATGGTCGATGTCCGCCAGCAGCAGAAAGAGCAGAATTTCGTTGCGCTCGCAACGCTGCGCCATGCGCGGCAAGGCGTCGCGCATCCAGTTCTTGTTGTGCAATCCCGTCAGCCTGTCGATATGGGCGGCCAGCTCGAATTCGAGGCTGGCTTCGGAGGTCGTTACCTGCAGCAGGTTGTCATTGCGGATGCGGCCGGCAAGAATAGCCAGCAAATTGCGCGCAATGTCATTCGAATTGTCCACCATCACCCAGACCCGCTCATGCGGCACTTCCAGCAGGCGCGTATCCCGTGCCGCCATGACCAGCGCCGCAGAGCTTCCGCCATCGATCAGCGACAGCTCGCCGACGCATTCGCCCACCCCCAGCGCGGCATGTGCCGGCAGCCCCGAGCCGTTCAGGTGAATGCGGAGTTCGCCCTCCAGCACCAGATAAAGCGAGGTATTCTTCTGGCCCACCTCCAGCAGCGTCGCACCGCTTTTCAGGGTGATCACCTGACAGTCTTTTAGAATAGGCTCTATGCTCTCGAAGGGAATATTGCGGAATATCTTGTTCCGTTCCAGCAGCGTGCGATCGGGGGTAGTTATCATCACGGTCTTCAATAGGGTGGAATGGGGGCAAGTATACACAAAGGCCCAAATCGGCAGAAGCAAACTCTCCTGTCGACAAACAACATTAACGCATCCGGTTCATCGCCTCCTCGACGCGCTACACAGCGATGATCTCGGTGCCGGCGATCTTCACGCCGGAACAAGTACCGTGACTTGAGTCCGACCGAGCAATTTTTTGAAATCGCTATCGAAAGTCACCAGGTGTTCGCCAAGTTGAATCACCGCTGCCGCCAGCCACGCATCGGGAATATCGTTCGCAACCAGTTTTTTCGTCGCGCAGAGTTGGCGCAACATCGGCCATTCGACGCCCAGCGATGGCATCTCTATTCCCGGTATGGCCAGGAGCGAATCGATAAAACTAACGGCCTCTTCCACAGGCGTGGGATGAACGAATATCTTCGGATGCGTAACCAACCGTAAAAAACTGGCAACGACCATCGGCATGAGTTTCAGACTTGCGCCATTGGCACAGGCCGCAACAGCGTCATCAATGCAGGAAAACGCTATTTTGTGATGGGGATGATCGCTGCGCGACGCGGCGACCAGCAAGTTGACATCAGGCGTCATCGTCAGCGGCGTCCAGCATGGCTTTATTGCTGAGCGGATTCAAGCCGGCAACCAGCCCGCCGCGACCCTTGAAGACCGGCATATTCCGTTTTTTCGCCTTGGGCGCAACCTGCGCAGAACGCAGGCGAAGTTGCAGCCCCTCCTCAATCAGCCGCGTCAGCGTCGTCTGTTGTTGCGCTGCCAGCGACTTGGCGGTCGCCAGCAATGAATCGTTGATGTCGAGAGTGGTTTTCATGGTTTTAACAATACAGATTTCTGTATCAAGCGTCAATGCTTACGCCCCGCCAGCCAGTATTTTAGAACCCCACGGGCCGGATTCCTTGCAATGGTCGAAGAGAATAGTGTTTTTCATGGTGTATTCTTTACCGGTTATTGCCAAGCTGTCAGCGCATCCGGTTCACCGCCTCTTCGACGCGCTCCACCGCGATGATCTCGATGCCGGCGATCTTCTGCTTCGGCGCGTTCGCCTTGGGGATGATGGCCTGCGTGAAACCCAGTTTGGCCGCTTCGCGCAGTCGTTCCTGGCCGCGCTGCACCGGGCGCACTTCGCCCGCGAGCCCGACTTCGCCGAACACCACCAGTTTTGCGGGCAGTGGCTTGTTGCGCAGGCTGGACACCATCGCGAGAATCACCGCGAGGTCGGCGCCCGGCTCGGTGATCTTCACGCCGCCGACCGCATTGATGAACACGTCCTGGTCGAAGCAGGCGATACCCGCGTGGCGGTGCAGCACCGCGAGCAGCATCGCCAGCCGGTTCTGCTCCAGCCCCAGCGATAGCCGCCGCACGTTCGGCGAATGCGCCTCGTCGAGCAATGCCTGGATCTCCACCAGCAGCGGGCGCGTGCCTTCCTGTGTGACCATCACGCACGAACCCGCCACCGGGTCGCCATGCTGTGACAGGAACAATGCGGACGGATTGCTCACTTCGCGCAAGCCCTTCTCGGTCATGGCGAACACGCCGAGCTCGTTCACCGCGCCGAAGCGGTTCTTGAACGCGCGGATCAAACGGAAGCTGGAATGGGTGTCGCCCTCGAAATACAGCACCGTGTCGACGATATGCTCCAGCACGCGCGGCCCGGCCAGCGCGCCTTCCTTCGTGACGTGGCCGACCAGAATGATGGTGATGTTCTGGTTCTTGGCGATGCGCGTCAGTTGCGCGGCACATTCGCGCACCTGCGCCACCGAGCCGGGCGCGGAAGTGAGCTGCTCGGAATAGACTGTTTGAATAGAATCGATCACCACCACGTCAGGCTTATCATTGGAGATAGCAGCCTGGATTTTTTCGAGCTGGATTTCCGGCAGCAGGCGCAGGTTGCGCGCATCCAGCATCAGGCGTTTGGCGCGCAACGCGATCTGTTGCGCCGATTCTTCGCCGCTGACGTACAGGGTGTTTTGTTGTTTGGACAGATGTGCCAGCACTTGCAGTAGCAGCGTGGATTTGCCGATGCCCGGATCGCCGCCGATCAGCACCACCGCGCCGGACACCAGCCCGCCGCCCAGCACGCGGTCGAATTCCTCGATGCCGGTCGGCGTGCGCGGCACTTCCGCCGCCTCGACTTCGGAGAGCAACTGCACCTTGCCGCTTGCCGCCAACGCGCTGAAGCGGTTTTTAGCGCCGGGTGCCGCAGTCTCCGCGACCGACTCGATCAGCGTGTTCCACTCCATGCAGTGCGGGCATTGCCCCTGCCACTTTGGCGTCTGCCCGCCGCATTCGGTGCAGGAATAAATTGTTTTTACTTTTGCCATGCCTGCCTTTTATTCGAAAAATTTGCAGAAGTAAATTGTTGTTGTCTGCAACATTTGCAGGCAACAAATTATTTTCCCAGCAAACCGTTTTTGGCCATATTGTTCACCATGATGCCGATGTAGGACTTGATCAATTTCTGCTTCGAGTCGCGCATCACGGTTTCGGATGATGCCGCCCAAACCAGTTTGTCATGCAGGGTTTCATACAGGTTGGTTTCAATCACCGCGTATTCATCCTCCGCAATGTAGCTGGGCGAATACAGGTAGCGATAGCCATAGCCGAAATATTCCGGCCAGGTATCGTAATAAAGCGGAGGCGCATAGATCGTCCCTGGCACATAAGTTTGCACGGTCTTTTTGCTGACCATCCTGGTGATGAGCAGGGTATCGGCTCCAAGCTCTTTCACCTTGGCTTGGATGGCGGCCTGGTCATCCTGTAGATGGTCGGCAAGAACGGCATAACTCGCAATGGCATCGGTGCCGTGCGCCTTGAGTTTCAGGACAAATTCATCCTCGAACAGCCTGCGGTTGAGGGGAGTTTTTGCGACCCCGATGACCATGATTCTGGCGGGGCGTGCTTGATATGATGGGTCCTTCCAGACCGTGTTGATTCGTGTCGTGGCACATGCTGTGACCAGCAGCGCACCAAGCAGCAAAAAAGCAGATGGATTGCGCAGATAATGCAACATATTTCCTCCTTCAGATCGCACAGATGAATGGCTGCAAACCGGACAAGCCGGAAGCAAACAAGGTTTTCACAGGTAAATACCGGCTACGATTTTGAGGGTGAAGCATACGCCACTTCATCATCACAGGCCACCTGCGCCCGGTATGCGCCATGGGCGGGGTGCGATCAAAAATGTTGGTGCATCTTACGTAGGGCGGATGAGCCGAAGGCGTTATCCGCCGAATGAAAGTTTCGCGAGAGGTCGGCATACGGCGGATAACGCTGCGCTCATCCGCCCTACTTCTTTGACCAACACTTTTGATCGCACCTCCAGGGGCGAACCCGTATGGCTATAGCCCGGCTGTATGCTAGACTTAATCGAAATTCGAACCGGAAGGATGATTGCCATGAGAAAAATTCTGCTGATTTTGTTAATGCTGGCCGGTGCAAATGCTTACGCCGGAATCAATAAATGGGTGGACGCTGACGGCAAGGTGCATTATTCCGATCAACCGCCACCCGTCAATGTGAAAAGCCAACAGACCTTGCGCGCGACTTCGGATGCGGCCGCAGCGGCTCCCGCGAGCGCGCCTGCTGCGCCGAAGACCATTGCGGAACGCGAAGCGGAACTGAAGAAAGCACAGCAGGCGAAGAAGGAAGCCGCCGACAAGGCGGCTCAGGAACAGGACAGAATAGATGCGGAGAAAGCCAATTGTGCCGCAGCGCAACAGCAATTGCGTATTTTGCAGGAGGGAATGCGCATGATGGATGTGGATGCGAACGGCGAGCGTTACTATCTTAACGACGAGCAACGCCAGCAGCGTATCGGGAAAGCGCAACAGGACATCAAGGCTTTCTGCAAGTGATCTGATCCGGTTATCCGTAATCACACTTCACAGCTCATGTCAATATGCCGAAATATATAGGCATTTCGGCATATGGGCTTTCCCTGTTCACGATGGTAAATTCTCCCGCACATGAACTAATCAAGGGAGTTGCCAAATGGAAACCGCAAATGCCGTGAATCAGGAGGCGATCAAGTCCATCAGCCTCCAGGCTGAAATCATCAGGCAGATACAGGCCAATGATGGTCAGACGCCCTGTTATGCCACTTCAGCGATTCATCAGTGTGACAAAAAAGAATGTGGCTGGCGTCACGACTGTTTCGACGAAGTTCACGAATACAAATAATGGACATGACGGAGGAATTCATCCGCCATTACGGCGTTTCCTCCAGGTTGTAGCGCGCCTTGATGTGTCCGGGATCGAGCCGTAGTGCGAGGGTGAATTCGCGGCGGGCTTCTTCGCTGCGCCCCGCGAGTTTGTAGGCATGGCCGAGATTGTTGTGTGCCCGCGCCTTGTGCGGCGATTTGCGCGCCGCATCTTCCCATAACGCGACCTCGTCAACGTATACCTGATTGCGCAGCAGCGCCAGTTCGGCGGCGAGGGCGAGGAACAGCGGCGAATCGGGATCGATGTTCAGCCACAGCGGCAACGCCCATCGTCGCAACAGGTAGGTGAAGGCGGCGAGTTGTGTGGCGATGTTGCCCTGCAGAGTGTTGAATTCCGCGCTGCGTTACATTTGCGACAGGTAGCTGTCGTTGAACAGAAAGAACAGCGTACCGGCCAAGCAGCACAATTTCTGCATCCCTTACATGCGTGAAGTGAAGAAGTTGACACCACGTCAGGGTTACCCATAAACTCGCAAAAAAATCAGGGGGAAATAATAAAAATGGCTCATTTATTGCAACCAAACCGCTGCTAGCTGAATCACCCTCCGCCGCTTGCCGCAGGGCGCGCGCGGATGCGAAGCAAAACCCTTTCCGTCTCACCCCGCTGCTCGCCGCCCTGCTGCTGGCCTACCCCGCCATGCAGGCGCGCCACGCCCAAGCGGAAGAAACCTCGCCCGGCACGCTTCCCTTTCTCGGACAGCGCAACGACCGTCCTGCCGCACTCGGTGCCAGCACCACCGGATTTGCGGTCACCGCAGGCTACACGCTCAACACCAGCACGGCACCCTCGCCCCTTACGGGGCTCTGGTGGAACCCCGAAGAATCGGGCTGGGGGCTAAGCCTTTCGCAGCAAGGGCCGATCATTTTTGTGGCCTGGTACACCTACAACCAGGATGGCGAGCCCGATTGGTATGTCATGTCTAACTGCGCTATTACCGGCAATGCCTGCGCCGGTTATATATACCACGTCTCGGGAGGCAGCTCGCCGGATTTGCCGTGGAACGGCACCGACAAAGTCGTCGCCAATGTAGGGAGTGGCACGCTGTCCTTCAGTGACGACAACACCGGAGTCTTCACCTATACCCTGAATGGAGCGAGCGGGTCGAAGAGCATCATCCGGCAGATGTTTGGCAAAAATACTACGCCCTCGGCAACGGATTACTCTACCCGGCAGATATTGGCAAGCGACACCACGCCACCGCCAACGGATTACTCTGCCTTGTGGTGGAACCCCGATGAACCGGGCTGGGGGGTCGCGCTTGCGCAGCAATACGGCACCATATTTGCCACTTGGTACACCTACGATGCCAATGGCAAGGCGGTCTGGTATGTTTCCTCCGACTGTGCGGTAACGGCCTCGGGCAACGGTTGCGAGGGCGACTTGTATCAAGTGACGGGCGGATCGCCGCCGACGGCGGCCTGGAACGGTGCCGGCAAAGCGCTGGACAAAGTCGGCAATATCAATTTTACTTTCACCGGCAATGGCACCGATACAGCAGGTTCCATGAGCTACACCCTGAACGGGGCGAGCGTAAGCAAATCTGTTGGGCAACAGATATTTTATTCCATTTCTAGTTAGATAGTGCGTTAATTATCCAAGGCCATCCTGTAATCCCTTGTGTGCGCTTGTGGGACTTTTCAAAGTCAGCGAGAGCCTGTTCAAGATGTTTTTCAAGTGATGTAATGCTGTCAAAGGCACG
>JAUYJO010000187.1 GCA_030700315.1 Gallionella sp. | reverse complement strand
GATGCGTGTGCCGCGTCACCTGCACGCCGAACTTGCGCGCCATGCCAAGCGGCAAGGGGTGAGCCTGAATCAGTATGTGCTGTATCTGCTGGCGGCCAGACAGGAAGCGAATGCAACGGCAACGGGCAAGACGAAACGCGCTGCATAGAAATCCGCACCCTAGCCGCTAAGGGAGATGGAAATTACCAAGATCCCGTTTATAAAAAGCCACATGTAGGGCGGAAAAGCATGCCCTGAGCTTGTCGAAGGGCGAAGCGCCTTCCGCCGTATGAGATTTACATCCGGCGGATAACGCTTCGCTCATCCGCCCTTGAATAATGAAACAAAAAGCAAATCCCCCTCCGCTTCGCTCCTCCCCCTTTTTCAAAGGGGGTGGTGGTTGTTTCCACACTTTGAAAAAATGGGGGCTGGGGAGATTTGATGTTGTTTCACGTTAACCTTCCCACTTCCAGGGTAAGGGACTGGCGTTGTCGCTATTTTCAGGCATACGACTTCGGCCCGAGTCGTTGCAAAACGCAGATCAAACAGACATGCGGATCACAGGCAATGATTCGATTGCACCTACCGCAAGCATTCCTGAAACATCCATGAAGCCCGTATGTTTAAACGCATGGCGGGGTTTTCTTTGCCTGTGCATACCCGACGACACCATCGCAATCCACCCCACTTGGGGTTGAGTTGGGGGAGCATGACATGGGGGCGCAAGGCGACACCACAAGCCGGGAAGTTTAAGTGGCAAAAATGGCACTGGCTTACGGCAGAGGTAAAGGGAACCCTGAGCACGCCCAAGTATTTTTGTGAACTCAATGGCTTGAACTAGAACTTTCAGGGTAAATGCGCCTATTTTGCAACTGACTATATGATAGGATTCCAGCTTCAAAAATCTGACCATACGAGCCTGCAATTGTAATGAAACAGAATAACGAATCCGGCCAGCCGTTACATGCGACGGATGATGGTGCGGGAGCCATGCACCCGGGTCGCAAGGCTGCGCATCGTCATAAAGACAATGCCGGAGCCAGAGCCGCTCTCGCGGCTAACCGTTTCCCGTTACTGCGCCGCCTTTCGATTGTCAGTCTGCTGGCGATGCTGGCTACCGCCACTCTCCTGATTTTGCTGTACCGGCAGGATCAACTTGAAGAGCACAAGGAACTCGCCGCGCAGGAAAACAAAAGAACCGCGACTCACCTCATTCAGTTGATGAATGGGCAGATCAATACTTACCTGAGCGCCACCGCAGGGCTTGATGTGCAAGCCATGCGCTCGAACCCGGCCATCGGCGCATTCAACGCCACTCTGGACACGGTTCGCGAGCACAGCATTCTCAAGCTGAAGCTGTACAACCCGTCTGGAATAACCGTCTTCTCGACTACCTCGGATGAAATCGGCGGAACCAGCCGGAATCGCGGCATGGTGGAGAAAACCCTGGCAAGCGGGACACAGCACAAGCTGGAATTCCGCGACACGTTCCGCACTACTGCCGGAGAGATCCGCGACCGCCATATTCTCGCAACTTATGTACCGCTGGTTTATGCGGAAAAACGCATCGGCGTACTGGAAGTCTATGCGGATATTACGCCGGCCTTTGAGCGCATCCACGCCAAAACCACCCAGATTGCCCTGATCGTCATTGGCGTCTTCGCCGTGCTGTATGCAGGATTATTTTTTTCCGCCCGCAGGGTCGATCGGGCCATTTCCCAAGACACCCGCAAATTGGCCGCGAGCGAGAGGCGGCTGTGGACAACGGTCAATTCGGCGCTGGACGCGATCGTCAGCATCGACGCGGAGAGCCGGCTGATCGGCTTCAACCCTGCAGCGGAGGCCATGTTTGGCTGGCAAAAAAATGAGGTGATCGGGCAACCGATGGCCGCGCTGCTGATCCCTGAACGCTACCGCGAGCTGCACCTGAACGGCCTGGCCCGCCACATGCAGACCGGCGAATCCCATATCCTGAACCGCCGCATCGAAATTACCGCACTACGGCGCGACGGCACGGAATTCCCGATCGAATTGACCATTACTTCTATCCGCGAGGGCGAGCGTGTTATTTTCACCGCCTTTATACGCGACATCACCGAACGCAAACATGCGGAAAACGCCCAGCGTGAAACACTGCAACAGCTCCAGTTAATCACCAGCCAGGTGCCCGGGCTTGTTTATCAGTTCCGCTTGAACACCGACGGCAGTTATTGCCTTCCTTTCAGCAGCGATGCCATCCGCCAGATATTTCGTGTCGACCCGGAGGATGTCAGCGAGAATGCCGCGAAGATATTTGTCGCCATCCACCCGAATGATTATGACGGCGTCCTCGCATCCATCAAGGCCTCGGCACGCGACCTGACGCCGTGGCACCACGAGTTCCGGGTAAAATTTGACGATGGAATTCGCTGGCTGCAGGGCGACTCGGTCCCGCAACGCGAGGAGGACGGCGCGACGCTTTGGCACGGGTTTATCACGGACATTACCGCACGCCAGCGGGGTGAAGAGGAAATGCGCGCCAGCCGCGCTTTCCACCAATCGGTCACGGACGCCATGGGCGAGATCGGCATCGGGCTGTTCATCGTCGATTCCGACCACCGCGTCCGCTACATGAATAATGTAATGAAAGAGTGGTTTGGCGACCAGATCGGCCAGGTTTGCTATTCATCTCTCTGCAGCGTTACCGAACAATGCGATCATTGCCAAATCGAAAAAGTCATCGGGCGCAACGACACGGTACACTACTCGCCTACCGGGCCGGACGGTCGTATTTTCGACATCATCGCGACACCGATCCAGAACGGTGACGGCACCGTATCCAAGCTGGAAGTGATCCGCGACGTGACCGAGCTGCGCAAGTCGGAGCAGGAGCTGCGCATCGCCGCGAAGGCCTTCGATTCGCAGGAGGGCATGTTCATCACCGGCACCGACGGCGTCATCCAGCGCGTCAACAAGGCCTTCATCGAAACCACCGGCTACAGCGCCGAGGAAGCGGTGGGGAAAACACCCGCCATCCTCAAGTCCGGCAAGCACGATGAGGCGTTCTACCAGGCCATCCGCGAAGCGCTCGAACGCGATGGGCTCTGGCAGGGCGAAATATGGAACCGGCGCAAAAACAGCGAAATCTACCCGGAGTGGCAAACCATTTCGGTGGTCAAGGACGTGGACGGTCAGATCACCCATTACGTTTCCGTCTTCACCGACATCAGCCTGCGCAAAAAATCGGAAGACCAGATCCGCAATCTGGCTTTCTACGACCCGCTCACCCAGTTGCCCAACCGGCGATTGCTGCTCGACCGCTTGCATCAGGCCCTTGCGCTGAGCGTGCGCAACGACCGGCAGGGCGCGCTGCTGTTCATCGATCTCGACAACTTCAAGAGCATCAACGACACCCAAGGCCACGCTATCGGCGACCTGCTGCTGATCGACGTGGCGAACCGGCTGCAAGGTTGTGTCCGGGAAGGCGACACCACCGCCCGGGTGGGCGGGGACGAATATGTCGTCCTGCTTGAGGATCTGGACACGGACGAACAAATCGCCGCCAACCAGGCAGAAACGGTGGGAGAAAAAATCCGCGAAACTATCGCGCAGCCCTACTTCATCAACGACCACGAATACCACAGCACCGCCAGCATCGGCATCACGCTGTTCCGCGGCAAAGTGAAAACGATGGAAGAAATGCTCAAGCGGGCGGATGTCGCGCTATACCAGGCCAAAGCGGAGGGGCGCAATACCCTGCGCTTCTTCGATCCCGCCATGCAGGCTGCGGTTTCCACCCGTGTCGCGCTGGAGTCCGATCTGCGCCGCGCCATTCTGGAGCAGGAGCAACTTGAGCTTTATTATCAGGCGCAAGTCGATTCTGCGGGCCGCTTGACCGGCGCCGAAGCGCTGGTGCGCTGGCGTCACCCCGAGCGTGGCATGGTATCCCCCGCCGAATTCATCCCGCTCGCCGAGGAGTCCGGGTTGATCCTGCCGTTGGGTCACTGGGTGATGGCTACCGCCTGCCAGCAACTGTCGGTCTGGGCGGGGCGGCCGGAAACAGCCCATCTCACCGTGGCGGTGAATGTCAGCGCCAAGCAGTTCCATCTGCCCACGTTTGTCGAGGAGGTGTTGACGCTGGTCGATTATTTCAAGGTTGATCCCGCGAAGCTCAAGCTGGAAATCACCGAAAGCCTGATGGTGGAAAATGTGGATGACATCATCGCAAAAATGACCGCACTAAAAGTTTGTGGCATCAACTTCTCCATGGACGATTTCGGTACCGGCTATTCTTCGCTCTCCTACCTGAAACGCCTGCCCTTGTACCAGTTGAAAATCGACCAGTCCTTTGTTCGCGATGTGCTCACCGACCCCAACGATGCGGCCATCGCCAAAATCATCGTGTCCCTGGCGCAGAGCATGAACCTGGCGGTGATCGCCGAGGGTGTGGAAACCGAGGCGCAGCGCGCCTTCTTGGAACAGAATGGCTGTCACTCCTTTCAGGGTTATCTGTTCAGCCGGCCAATTCCCGCCAATGAGTTCGAGCAACTGGTCGCGAAATACGCCTGATTCCGGGTTGCTGTTAAAACGCTACAAACCTGACCCAACTTGGCGCGCCACCGCACGCCAAATTCTTTACAATAGCGCGCAACCTGCCAGGCGCACACCATGACCGACACCAACCATAAAAATCACTACACCGAGAATGTGCAGGATCACCTCAAGGAGGTGGAGTCGCTGCTGCACAAGCACGCGCTGGTGGAAGAGGTGGTGCATAAACAGGAGCTGCCGCGCCAGGATCGTCACGCGCTGCTCGACACCCTGCTGCACAAGCAGCATCTCGCCGAACTGCAACGTAAGCTGGAAGGCCTGCATCCCGCCGACATCGCCTACATTCTCGAAGCACTCCCGATCGAACAGCGCCTGCTGGTGTGGGATCTGGTCAAGTCGGAACGCGACGGTGAAATTCTGATTGAGGTTTCCGACGCGGTGCGCGAGTCGCTGATCGCGACCATGAACCGCGAAGAGCTGCGCGCCGCCGCCGAGCAGCTCGATACCGACGAGATCGCCGACCTCGCGCCCGACCTGCCGCAGAATGTGATGCGCGACTTGTTCAAGTCGCTGCCCGTCGAAGAACGCGAACAGTTGCGCGCGGCCATGTCCTATCCGGAAGACTCGGTCGGCGCGCTGATGGATTTCAACATGGTTCATATCCGCGAGGATGTTACGCTGGAAGTGGTGTCACGCTACCTGCGCCGCTTCGACGAGCTGCCGGATCATACCGACCAGGTGTTCGTGGTGGACCGCGACGACCATTTCAAGGGGGTGCTGCCGATCAATCTGATGGTGGTCAACGAACCACATATGGTCGTCGGCGAACTGATGCTGACCGACACCATACAACTGCACCCCGATGACAAGGCGGAACAAGCCGCACAGTCGTTCGAACGCTACGACCTGGTTTCCGCGCCGGTGATCGACGAGGAAGGCAAACTGGTTGGGCGGGTGACGGTGAATGTGGTGCTGGACTTTATCCGTACCGAATCGGAAAGTGACCTGCTTAATCAGGCAGGCTTGCGCGAGGAGGAGGATATTTTCGCGTCAGTATGGAAGAGCGTGCAAAACCGCTGGGCATGGCTGGCGCTCAATCTGGTGACGGCGTTCATCGCGTCGCGCGTGATCAGCATATTCGAAGGTTCCATAGAGAAACTGGTCGCTCTGGCGGCGCTGATGCCGATTATCGCTGGCATCGGCGGCAACTCGGGCAACCAGACCATTACCATGATCGTGCGCGCCCTCGCCCTGGGGCAGATCAACGCCGGCAATGCGCGCAAGCTGTTCGCCAAAGAAATCGGGGTCAGCGGACTGAACGGGCTGATATGGGGCAGCGCGGTCGGCCTGTTCGCCTTCCTGATTTACCACAGCATTTCGCTCAGCCTGGTGATGACGCTGGCGATGATATTGAACCTGCTGGTGGCGGCATCGCTCGGCGTACTGATTCCGTTGACGCTACACAAACTCGGGCGCGATCCTGCTGCAGGCTCCAGCGTGATGATTACCGCCGCCACGGACAGCGGTGGATTTTTCATCTTCCTGGGGTTGGCGACAATTTTCCTGACTTGAGAAAAACCTGACTTGAGAAAAAACAGACACATCCCGCGCTGAATACGGGGTGCGATAAAGGCGTGACGAAAAAAGGGCGGGAAAGCAGTCCGCCCCTTGCGAGGCAATATTACGCGCCCAGAATACCCTTGCCAGCCGGTTTTTTGGCGACTACTTTTTTGGCTGCTGGCTTGGCTGCAACTTTTTTCGCTGCCGGTTTTGCTGCTACCTTTTTTGCTACCGGTTTCTTAACAGCAGGTTTCTTTGCTGTGGGCGTTTTTGCTTTTGTATCGGATGTTGCCATTTTCATTCTCCATAGGAATTTAGAACATTCATACGACATCACTGCACACTCAAACGCCCTGTGTTTCAGCGAAAGACGCTTGCGGCATCGGCACTCTATCCACGTTTAAAAAAACCTGCAACAGATTCTTGAAATTTTTTGTTGAAATTACAACACTCACGGAAGCAATTTTTCTCCGGCATACAACTGCGCGACCGTCTCGCGCTCACGCACCGGGTAAACGGCATCGCCATCCACCATCACTTCAGCGGCACGCGGACGAGTGTTGTAATTGGAACTCATGCTCATCCCATATGCGCCGGCGGAAAGCACGGCCAGTAAGGATTGCGGCGCGATGGCCAGGTTGCGCGCATGGCCGAGAAAGTCGCCTGTCTCGCAAACCGGGCCGACTATTTCGTAAATCAAAGATTGCATTTCACGTTCGCCTCCTCGCCCGCTTGCGGGAGAGGATTGAGGAGAGGGCTCCCGCCGCACCGGCAAAATTTCATGATACGCATCGTACAAAGTCGGGCGCATCAAATCGTTCATCGCGGCATCGATGATGGCGAAATTTTTTTCCTCGCCGTATTTGAGATATTCCACGAGCGTCAGCAATACGCCGGCATTGCCGACCAGCGCGCGCCCCGGCTCAAGGATCAGCTTCTCGCCGCGCCCTCGCAACGCACGCAGCAATGCAGCCACATAATCGGCAATGGCTGGCGGTGTTTCCTCACGGTAGCGAATGCCTAATCCGCCGCCCAGGTCGATGTGCTCCAGGCGGATGCCTTCGCTGGCCAGCGTGTCTACCAGTGCCAATATTTTTTCTGCTGCGGCGATGAACGGGCCGACTTCGGTGAGTTGCGAACCGATGTGGCAATCCACTCCAACAATGCGCAGATGCGGCAAATCGCGCGCCCTGCGATACAGCGCGACAGCTTCGCCATAGGCCACACCAAATTTGCTCTGCTTCAGCCCGGTTGAAATATACGGATGCGTCTTCGCATCGACATCGGGATTCACGCGCAAGCTGAGCGGCGCAACCTTGCTCATGTTCCCGGCCACGTCATTGAGGCACTCCAGTTCGGCAGCCGACTCGACGTTGAAGCACAGGATGCCCGCATCCAGCGCCAGGTGCATTTCTGCAGCACTCTTGCCCACACCGGAAAATACCACCTTGCGCGCATCGCCGCCCGCCGCCAGCACGCGCTGCAATTCGCCGCCTGACACGATATCAAAGCCTGCGCCGAGACGCGCAAACACGTTCAGAACCGCCAGGCTGGAATTGGCTTTCACCGCATAGCAGATCAGATGTTCGTGCCCCTGCAAAGCCTGGGTAAACTGACGAAAACTCTCCGTCAACGCAGCCCGCGAGTAAACATAACAGGGCGTACCGAAGCGCGCGGCAATGTCGGTCAGCGACACCTGCTCGGCGTAAAGTTGATTGCCCCGGTAATGGAAATAATCGCTCATGGCTATTGTCCCTGCTGCGTGAATGAAGCGCCTGGCGCGGGGAGGATAAGTGGGGCTTTGTGCCCGCAACCTTGCAGCAGCGCCGCCAAAACCACGATAATGCTCAAAGCAATTCCATGCCACATGATTATATTTCCCCGAAAATTAATTCACCAAAATCGATACATCGAATTATAAAGGCTGACCATGAACGAAAGCGAATTCAACCAACTGGCCGATGCCGCACTGGCACACATCGAAACGGCCATAGATAACTGCGGCGGCGATGTCGAATGCAATCGCAGCGGCAATGTGCTGGAAGCGGAATTCGACAACGGCCAGAAAATCATCATCAACCGCCACGACGTCAACCAGGAAATCTGGGTTGCCGCCAAATCCGGCGGCTTTCATTACGCGTGGCTGGATGGCAGATGGCATAGCCAGCGCGACGGCAGCGAACTGTTCAGCCGATTGGTCGAATTGTTCGCCGCACAAGGCGAGGACATCAATCTGCTGTAGGTCGGGTTAGCGTAGCGTAACCCGACATCTGCACATTTACCGTCGGGTTACGGCCTGCGGCCTAACACGACCTACAGTGCGATGGACTTCAACTCGCGGCGCAGCCTCGCATAATCCGGACAAATGCTTCCCACCACCTCCCAGAACGCTGCCGAATGGTTCATCTCGCGCAGATGCGCGAGCTCGTGCACCACCACGTAATCAATCAGGCGCAGCGGCAATTTGATGAGCTGCTGGTTCAAGCGCACCGTGCCGCGCGCCGTGCAACAGCCCCACTGCGTTTTCGCCGAAGAAAGTCTGATCGCACGCGGCGCAACCTTCAGCAGCGACGCGTAGTGCGCAACACGCTCCGCGAATAACCGTTCCGCCTCTTGTCGATACCAGTGCGTCACAACCCGCTCAATTTGCGCCGCCCCACCGTCGCTAACGTGAAACTCGCGCAGCGATACGTTTGCCCCCTCGCCCACTTGCGGGATAACCAGCGACTTGGCTGCGGCCTTTGGCAGCTTAGTCGAATGGCTAGTTGTATCATCCAGAGGGTTGGGGTGAGGGAAACGGGCATGGCGGGTTTCATCATCAGGGGCTGCACTGCTGCCATGCCCGTTGGCAATGAACACCGACAGCTCGCCGCCCCGATGCACCGGCGTCGCGGCAAACAAACCTGGCACCACGCGCAGGATCAACGTCTCGCCCAGATAATGGATCATTTCCCCATCCGCCCAGCGGGTTGCAACCGGCTTGCGCGTCTGCCAGCCATCCAGCTTTTCCACCACCCAATACGCCTTATCCTGCAACACGCTATACAGCCACTTTTCCGAGGCGCGCAATGGCACGCTCACGGTCAGACCGCGGTCATCGATGCGCAGGCCGATGCTCCTGCGTTTGCTGCTGCGCTTCAGGGTGTAGGGAACATTTTTTCCGGCGAGGAGCGCGGCGCGCTGCTCAACGGCGGGAGGGTCGTTGCGAAGCAACGGGGACACCCCGGACATGCCCCTCGCGGGTATGGCGGGTGAGGAAACCAGATTGCGCAGGCGCTTCAGCATCAATGCGGCAGTTGCTGAATCTCGTTCTCGATCCACGCCTCAACTTCGGCGTTGATCTCTTCGGCCTTGCGCCCCTGCGTGACGATGGGTTTGCCGATGCTCATGGTAATCAGCCCGGGATGTTTGCTGAACGCGTTGCGCCCCCACAGCCGTCCGGCATTATGCGCCACCGGCACCAACGGCACACCGCTACTCGCCGCCAGCAAGGCGCCGCCGATCTTGTATTTGCCGCGCCGCCCGAACGGCACGCGCGTCCCCTCGGGAAAAATCACCACGCAGAAACCTTGCGCGAGCCGCTCCTTGCCCTGCTTGAGCAGTTGCTTTATCGCCCCCTTGCCGTCACTGCGCTTGATGGCAATCGGGCTGGTCAGCGCCAGCGCCCAACCGAAAAACGGCAGCCACAACAACTCGCGTTTCAGCACCCACACCTGCGGCGGAAAAATCTCTTGCAGCGCCAGCGTCTCCCATGCCGATTGGTGCTTGCACAACACGATGCAGGGCTCACCGGGGATATTTTCGATGCCGCGCACCTCATGGCGTATGCCGCACACCAGATGCAACAACGGCAGCATCAGCTTCGCCCATTGCGAAATGATGCGGTAGCGCGTGAGCGGGCTAAGCGGGAAAGTCAACAACGCCAGCAACGCGAATCCCGGCGTGATGATGATTTGCAGCAGCAGGAAAATCAGCGAGCGCAGAGCCGTCATACCCTCCCCCCCAACCCCTCTCCCGCAAGTTGTAGGTCGGGCTTCAGCCCGACATGTCGGGCTGAAGCCCGACCTACGTCCAAATGGATTATCTGGGTTAAATGGCAGGGGTAATTCATCAATTGCCCCTACATCAATTCTGCAACCACCGCCGCCAGGTCGGAAAAAACCAGCGTGCCTTCAGGCAATCCCCCCTCCACCTGAGTTTTCGCCCCCTTGCCGGTCAGCACCAGATAAGGCTGCGCGCCCAACGCGGCGGCAGGCTGCAAGTCGCGCAGCGAGTCGCCCACCACCGGAACCTTGTCGAGATTACTCAGGCCGTAGCGCTCCGCGATCTCCTCCAGCATCCCGCTTTTTGGCTTGCGGCAATCGCAATCGTTGTCATTGGTATGCGGACAGAAAAATACCGCGTCGATGCGCGCGCCTACCAGCGCGCAGGCCTTGTGCATCTTGCCGTGAATCGCGTTTAGCATCGTCATGTCGAGCAACCCGCGCCCGATGCCGGACTGGTTGGTAGCCACCACCACGCGATAGCCGGCCTGGTTGAGGCGCGCAATCGCTTCCAGGCTGCCGGGGATCGGCTTCCATTCCTCCGGTTTCTTGATGAACTGCTCGGAGTCGAAATTGATGACGCCATCGCGATCGAGGATGATGAGTTTCATTTTGGTATCGTGAAAGGTGAAACCCCTCCCGACCTCCCCTTGTCAGTCGGTAGGGTGGGCACGATTTTGTGCCCACGCGGATGAACGGTGGGCACAAAAACCGTGCCCACCCTACGGCTACTTTCGCCGCAGTATGTTTTCCCTCTCATGCCGCCAGCCTGGAAATATCGGCAACCTGATTCATCAGCTTGCCGAGTTGCTGCAACAACGCCGCCCGGTTCAAACGCAAATCCTTGTCCTCGCACATCACCATCACCTTTTCGAAAAAATCGTCGATGAAGGGCTTGAGCGTGACCAACGCTTTCAGGTTTTGCCCATAGTCGCCGCGATCCAGATAGCCCTGGGCAAACGGCGCGATGTCCAGCATCGCCTGGTGCAGTTCGCGTTCGGCGGCTTCTTTCAGCAGCGCCGGTTTTACGGCCGCGCGGATCAAGTCTGCGCCGAGTTCCTCCTGGTTCTTGCGCATGATGTTCAGCACGCGCTTGTTGGCCGCCGCCAGATATTTCGACACTTCCAGCGCGGCGAAGGTGCGCACCCCTTGCAGGCGCGGCAAGACTTCGTGCATGCGCCCGTTCAAGATATGAAGCACCGCCTCGATATGTGACACCTCGAAATCGCGCTCACGCAAATAGCCGCGCAAACGATCCAGCATGAAGCCTTCCACGTCGCCTGCCACCGTCGCGCTCAACATGCCTTCGGGGAAATTTCCGGCGGCGGTTTTGATCAGCGCAGGCAGCGGCAAATCGAGCGGCGTCTCGATCAGGATGCGCAATATACCCAACGCATGGCGGCGCAGGCCAAAGGGGTCCTTGTCGCCGGTGGGTATCTGCCCGATGCCATATATACCAACCAGCGTTTCCAGCTTATCGGCCAGCGCCACGGCGCACGCGATGGCGCCCTGCGGCAAGGCATCCCCGGCAAAGCGCGGGTGATAATGCGCCTCGATGGCATCCGCCACCCCCTGGTCCTCGCCGTCGTGCAGCGCGTAATAGCGCCCCATGATGCCCTGCAATTCGGGAAACTCGCCGACCATGTCGGTGAGCAGATCGGCCTTGGCCAACCGTGCCGCCAGTTCCGCATCCGCCTTGTCCGCATTCAGCAAGCGCGCGATGGTGCCGGACAGCGTGGCGACGCGCTCGGTGCGCTGCAACTGCGTGCCAAGCTTGTTGTGGTACACCACGCTGCCGAGCCTCTCGACACGCGATTCCAGCGTCTTCTTGCGATCCTGATCGAAAAAGAATTTCGCATCCGCGAGGCGCGGGCGCACCACGCGCTCGTTGCCGCCGATCACCAGACCCGCATCCGCCGGGCGGATATTGGACACGATCAAAAATTTATGGGTCAACTTGCCACCGGCATCCAGCAGCGGAAAATATTTCTGGTTCGCCTTCATGGTGAGGATCAGGCATTCCTGCGGCACTTCGAGGTATTCCACCTCGAACTGCCCGATCAGCACGTTGGGGCGCTCGACCAGCGCGGTCACTTCGTCCAGCAAGGCGTCATCCACAATCGGCCTTACCCCGCCGCCCGCCTGCACTGCCGCCTTCGCCAACTGGCGCACGATCTCGTCGCGGCGTTTTTCGAAGGATGGAATTACCGCACCCTCGTTTTCCATCTGCGCCTCGTAACTGTCGGCGTCGCGGATTTCCAGCGTCGCATTTGCCGCCTCGAAACGGTGGCCCTGCGTAGTGCGCCCGGCCTGCAAACCCAGCACACTAACCGGCACAATCTCGCTACCGTGCAGCGCGACCAGCCCATGCGCGGGGCGCACGAACTGCACGCTGCTCCAGCCATCGGCAAGCTGGTAGGCCATCACCTTGGGGATCGGCAGCTTGGCAAGCGCCTCCGCCAACGCCTTCTGCAAACCTTCCGCCAGCGTCGCGCCATTCACCACGCTATCGAAAAACAGCGCTTCCGCCTTGCCGTCCTGTGCGCGCTTGAGCTGCGGAACCAGCGAGGTATCCGCGCCGATGCTGGCAAGTTTTTTCAACAGCGCGGGCGTCGCCTTCCCGTCCGCATCCAGCCCGACCGCGACCGGCATCAACTTTTGCGAAATAAGTTTTTCCGCCGCCTGCGCGGTCACATTGGCGACATGTACCGCCAGGCGGCGCGGTGAAGCATAGGCAGTGACGGCGGCCTCTTTAGCCACCAGCCCTTGCGCCCTCAGGTGCGCCTTGATGTTTTCGGCAAAACTCTCGCCAAGTTTTTTCAATGCCTTCGGCGGCAGTTCCTCGACGAGCAACTCGACCAGCAGATTCTTGGTGCTCATGCCGCCACCGCTTTCTTCTCGATCTGCGCCAACACTTCGTCTGCCCAAGCTTTCGGCGCCATCGGAAAACCGAGACGCGCGCGGCTGTCGAAGTAGCTCTGCGCCACGCTACGCGCCAGATTGCGAATGCGGCCGATATAGGCTGCGCGTTCCGTTACCGAAATTGCGCCGCGCGCATCCAGCAAGTTGAAGCTGTGCGCGGCTTTCAGCACCTGCTCGTAGGCGGGCAATGCCAGTTGCTGCTCCATCAGATGTTTGGCCTGTTTTTCGTGCGAGGAAAAAGCGGTAAGCAAAAATTCCACATCGCTGTGTTCGAAGTTGTAAGCGGATTGCTCGATCTCGTTCTGGTGGTACACGTCGCGATAAGTCACACCCGGCGTCCAGGTCAGGTCGAACACATTTTCCACGCCTTGCAAATACATCGCCAGCCGCTCCAGGCCGTAAGTGATCTCGCCGGTAATCGGCTTGCAGTCGATGCCGCCAACCTGCTGAAAATAAGTAAACTGCGTGACTTCCATGCCGTTCAGCCACACCTCCCAGCCTAATCCCCACGCGCCGAGCGTCGGGTTCTCCCAGTCGTCCTCGACGAAGCGGATATCGTTCTGCTTGAGATCGAAGCCGAGCGCTTTGAGCGAGCCGAGATACAGATCGAGGATGTTGGCCGGCGAAGGCTTCAGCACCACCTGGAACTGGTAATAATGCTGCAAGCGGTTCGGGTTCTCGCCGTAGCGCCCGTCCTTGGGGCGGCGCGACGGCTGCACATAAGCGGCTTTCCACGGCTCCGGGCCAAGCGCGCGCAGGAAAGTCGCGGTGTGCGACGTACCCGCGCCAACTTCCATGTCGTAAGGTTGCAGCAGCGCGCAGCCTTGCTTGTCCCAGTAATTCTGTAGCGTCAGGATGATCTGTTGAAAGGTAAGCATCGGTTGTCTTCAGGCGATTGCAAAGGCGTGCATTTTACTGGTTTTCGGCGGCTGTGTTCGCCATTGATTGGGGTTATCCCCAACGCAGTCGTCGACAAAGTCATCAACAAGGGCATGACACCCATCCGCGCATGGCGCGAACACCTCGGACTCACCCAAGCGGAAGTCGCGCGTCCTCTTCGGCGAAAAAACACGCATCGCGGTTATGACCTCGCTGCACGATGTGCAAGGGCAGGTTTGCAAGATGGATGCGGGGGCGGCGAGGCATGGCAGGAAGTTTAGCAAACTAATGTGGCCCCTTTAACTTGATTGCCTGCCCCAGCCGCGCTTGACAATACTATCGCTATGCGAGAGCATTGCAACCATGATTACGGACTTCCACGACGATGAAACCCGCAAGGTCTGGCTTGGCGAATTTTCGCGCCGTCTGCCGAACCAGATTCAGGAAGTGGCGCGGCGCAAGTTGCGGATGGTCAACAACGCACAGCGAATAGAGGATTTGCGCATCCCGCCGAACAATCGCCTGGAAGCCTTGAAAGGCGACCGCGCCGGGCGGTGGAGTATCCGCTCAATGACCAATGGCGCGTGTGTTTTGCGTGGAATGAAGGACACGCCAGTCGCGTGGAAATCTGCGACTATCACTGAGGAGCAAAGACAATGAGCAAATCAACCAAACAAAAATTGCGGAACATCCATCCCGGCGAAGTATTGCGCGAAGAATTCCTGCTCCCCCTCGGTATCTCTCAATACCGGCTGGCAAAGGAAATCGGCGTGACCGAAGCGCGCATCTCGGCAATCTGCACCGGCAAACGGGCGGTCACGGCTGATACGGCATTGCGCCTGGCAGCATTCTTCGGCACAACGAGCGGCTTCTGGCTTGGCTTGCAGGCGGATTACGATACCGAAGAAGCCGCACAAGAATTGTCAAGCGTACTGGCACAGATACATCGATTTGAACCGCTGGCGGCTTGATGTGTGGTGGAGGGGGAACAAACAGTGTCTTCGATTGCCTTCACCCGCTCATAGCAACGAAAATAGTATGTGATAACGAAAGATCTGCCCCCGCGATTCATGTAAGCGAATAAATCAATGCGACCCTGGCCCCTTTGAACTCTATTATTCTTGAGTTGGCGGTTACCCCTATTGTTCAAAAACAATTCGACTCCGGTACCTTTGGTTAATTTATGTACACCGCAGATGATCGCCCTTCGCCCCGATGCGATTTCGCGCCTCATGCAATCCTTGGGACGGTGCTATGCCCAATATGTGAACAAGGTATATCACCGTAGTGGCGGCGTTTGGGAAGGGAGATACAAGGTCAGCCTGATCAATGCGCAAGCAAATTTGATGACCTGCTACCGATATTTATGACATGCAATATAAGCAAATGACATAAGCCAAGCTAGCTTCCCGCTTCACAATGTTTCAAACATCACCAATGAGAATGGACATCTACGGGTAACGCACTGAAGTAGGGTGATGAAAATGTTTTTCGATAAAGCGCCAACTTGCCCAACTGATGACCAACATGATCACGGTACTCAGAAGAAGTTTAACTTGCCAAGTTTGTACAATACCAGAGTGTTTGATTACAAGAATCACTAACAAATGATAGAGATAAAGACTGAAGCTGATTTTTCCAATCCAGGGTAGTCCTGAATAAGAAATGACTTTGCTATTAGGCATCTTGGCGCAGGCCATTACTGCCAATGCAAAGGAAGCTTCAAGACCAGTGCGCCACAATATGACCGACCCATCATGTGACCAATAATCGGTGGCATGGTGGATAAAATATCGAAGGCTTAATGCTATGCATGTCACAGCCACAACCAAAATAGGCCAACGTAATTGGCTAAGTCGTTGACTATGCTTTGAAGTTAGATTGAGCATTGCAGCGATGCCTCCAAGTATGAATGCATCCAGTGCTCCTGGCAGCTGTGTTGTTGCGAATTGCCGTTCGGTTGGCGGAAGAAAAAGAAATACGCTTGCACGCCAAAGTATGCAGAGCGCCAACATTGCATATGATATATGCCAGAATTTACGGCTTTCACGCAGGTAAGGTGCCAATGTGAGCATCAAAATGTAATAAGGAAACTCAACACCAAGGGTCCAGTAAACGCCGTTGAGGGAGCCTCCGATTCCCGGCATAAAATTATGCAACATAGATACATGGAGCAATACATTTACAGCCAAGTAACGGTTTGCATCTAGTTGGCCATACAATATCCCTCCAATAACAACTACCAGTATTGAGCAGAGGTAGGCCGGGTAAATTCTGGTCACGCGTGCTTGTAAAAAAACTCTTGGTTCCCATGTGCTGGGCTTAAGTACCGCTTGTGTAATAAAGAACCCGCTCAGTACATAAAAAAGATCGACACCAAACATTCCATACGCAGGCCAAGCTGCGAAAGGTTCTGTTGGGGTGGGAATAATGTCAAAAGCTCTCATGTGATATAGGATGACACCAATGACGGCAACCCCACGGCAAGCATCCAAAGCTGTAGAACGATTATTCATCTGCAATTGTGTTGCCTTTCAGATTAGATTTACCGAAATAGCTTAAAGGGGTCAGCATCACTTTTTCCTACGGCGTGGGCGCCAAAGGTGCCAAGCTCAAATTTATTTTAGAATTCAAGAATAATCCAAGCCTGACCATTTGATATGCCACCTCTGCAATCATGGCACAACCGCCAACCCAGCCCGTTCAGCGGCAGCCCGCAGGCGCTGATCGAAAACGGCAAAACATAACGGCATACTGGTTTTTTCTTTCAGCCACAGCGCGCTCGCCAGATGGATAGCATCAAAACCGCGCAATCCGTACACTTCGGCGAGGTCGCCTGCTGTGCGCACCACCACCGGAACCAGTTCGATGCGCAGCAGATTTCCCCAATCAAGGTTTAACTGTGCCAGCCGTTGTTGGTATTTTGCTTCGGTGGAGATGCCCTGTGCCTTGAGCCGTGCGAATGTGGCGCGCGCTTCAGGGTAGGCGACGACTGATGCCGCCAATGTTTCCGCCTTGTTGGTGTATGCGCGCAATTCCTTCGAGCCAGGCTCGTTCACGTAGAGCTTCACCCAGGCCGACGTGTCCAGATAGAGGACAACGTCTATCCTCGGCAACCCAATCGGACAAGCTCACGCCAACCGGCAGCTTCTCGCCTCGCGGGAGGCCGGCCGCCTTGCCGCCGTTCCATGAGATGCCGGGTTGTGCCATCAGATCGTCCAGCGTAGCCTGCCGCTTGATCGGCACGATTTGCGCCACCGGGCGGTTGTGGACGCTGATGGTCACGGTTTCGCCCGCCGTTACCTGACGGATGTATTCGCTCAGATGTGCCTTTAGTTCACGGATGCTTGCCTGCATGATGAGCCTGCTTTCTTAAAGTGTGGTCACATTCTACGCTTGCCGTCTTGCACAGGCGATCTATAGGGAAACGTCGGGTTACGCTACGCTAACCCGACCTACCCCCCCTCAATTCCGCAATTGTTTCCCATTCTTCAACATATACGCGCAATACCAGCGACAGCGCATGGACGCTCAACCTGTCCCACCCTTGTGGCAGCGGCGATATGCTGAGCTACCTATGTATTCCGGTTTAGTTGACCGTTATCCGCCCGAACTTGCGCTTGCCGACCTGAGCCACCACGATCGAGCCAGCCTTGAGCTGCAAAGTCTTGTCGCTGATCTTTGCACTATCAAGCTTGACCCCGCCCTGTTCGATCATGCGCAGCGCCTCGGAGGTGCTGGCGGCCAACCCGGCCTGTTTGAGGAGCTGGGCGATGCCGATCTGGCCGCCCGTGCCGGCAACGGTGATTTCCGGCATGTCGTCCGGCAACACACCTTTCTGGAAGCGCGCTTCGAATTCTGCCAGCGCGCCCACGGCTGCCTGTTGCGAGTGGAAGCGGGCGACGATTTCCTGCGCCAGCAATACCTTGATGTCGCGCGGGTTGCGCCCTTGCGCGACCTCTTCGCGCCAACCGGCAATCTCGCCGATGCTGCGGAACGACAGCAATTCCAGATAGCGCCACATCAGCTCGTCGGAAATAGACATCAGCTTGCCGAACATGTCCTGCGGCGCGTCGGTGATACCGACGTAGTTGCCCAACGATTTGGACATTTTGTTCACGCCGTCCAGCCCTTCCAGCAGCGGCATGGTGAGCACGCACTGCGCCGGCTGGCCAAAATGCTTTTGCAGCTCACGCCCCATCAGCAGGTTGAATTTCTGGTCGGTGCCGCCCAGCTCGATATCCGCTTTGAGCGCCACGGAGTCGTAGCCCTGCACCAGCGGATAGACGAATTCGTGGATGGCGATGGGCTGGTTGCTCTTGTAGCGTTTGCCGAAATCGTCGCGCTCCAGCATTTGCGCCACGGTATGCGTGGCCGCCAGCTTGATCAAGTCAACCGCGCTGAATTTATCCATCCAGGTCGAGTTGAACACAACCTCGGTTCTGTCCGGATCGAGCACCTTGAACACCTGGTCGCGGTAGGACTGGGCGTTTGCCAGCACCTGTTCGCGCGACAGCGGTGGGCGGGTGGCGTTTTTGCCGGTCGGGTCGCCGATCATGCCGGTGAAATCACCGATCAGGAACAGCGCGTGATGCCCCAGATCCTGCAACTGGCGCATCTTGTTCAGTAAAACCGTATGCCCGAGGTGCAAATCCGGTGCGGTCGGATCGAAGCCGGCCTTGACGCGCAGCGGGCGACCCGATGCCAGCCTTTGTTTTAATTCGCCTTCCAGCAGCAGCTCATGGGCGCCGCGCTTGATCTGTGCCAGCGCATCAGTCTGGTTTTTTTCTGGGTGTGTCGATTCAGTCATAATTTGTTGTCAATTAAAGTTCAGGAAAACCAATTTACCGCTCGCCCTTTTTTTGCAATCGCCTATCGGCTCTATTTTGCCGCTCGGTTTTTGCGCCTGCCACCTGTCAGGCAGGTTTGGAGGAGAAGCCGGTTTCTGGTAAAGTGCGCGCCAATGAAAAAGCACCATGTTGCAAAAACAGAACAAAGCCACTCCAAGGAGGCGCGAATGTTAACCCAAAACCTGCCCAGTCAAGCGCGCAAAATGCCGGACGGCAGAAAGAAACTGCGCTGGTTTGTCACCCTTTCCACCATGCCGCTGCTGGGGGTGGTCACCGCTTTCGGGCTGGTGCCGCAAAGCGATCTCGGGCTAAACCCGGCTACAGTCTCCATCGAACAAATCGCCTTACCCAAAGTTGCGCCCAGCGCTACTACTACCGCCGCCAGCTTCTGGCGCAACGAGCGTGTGCAGCGTGGCGACACGGTGGTTGAATTGTTGCGCCGCCTGAATATCGAAGATGCCGCCGCCAGCGCCTGGCTGCGCACCGCCCCCGAGGCCGAATCGTTCCGCAAGCTGGCCGCAGGTCGCGAAGTGCAGGCCGAAACCCATGCCGGCGGAGGACTCGTCGCATTGCGTTACCTGGGCGACGACGGCGCGCAAGTCGTGATCGAAAAACAGGGCGATAGCTACACGGCACGCACCCTGCCCGCGCAACTGGAAAAACGCCTGTATGTGCGCACCGGTGAAATCAAGAGCAACCTGTATGCCGCAACCGATGTGGCCGACATGCCCGAAGCCGCCGCCAGGCAATTGGCCGAGATTTTCGGCGGAGATATCGATTTTCACCATGATTTGCGCAAGGGCGACAAATTTACCGTGGTGTATGAAATGATCTACAGCAATGGCGCGCTGGTCGATACCGGCCACATCCAGGCCGCCGAATTTATCAATAAAAACCAGACCTACCGCGCTGTCCATTTCCAGGGAGATTACTACACCCCGGAAGGCGATAGCGTGCGCAAAGCCTTCTTGCGCTCGCCCATCGAATTCTCGCGGGTGAGCTCGGGCTTCACCAACTCGCGCTTTCATCCGGTGCTGAACAAATGGCGCGCGCATCGGGGGGTGGATTTTGCCGCTCCCATCGGCACCCGGGTCAAGGCGACTGCGGACGGCATCGTCACCTCCTTCGGCAGGCAAGGCGGCTACGGCAACTTCGTCTCGGTTAGCCACCAGGGGCGCTTTACTACCCTATACGGCCATCTGTCGAAATTTGCCAAAGGGCTGCGCCGCGGCCAGCGCGTGGCGCAAGGCGATGTGATTGGCTATGTCGGCATGACCGGCATGACCAGCGGCCCGCACCTGCATTACGAATTCAAGGTCGACGGTCAGCAGCGCGATCCGTTGCGCGTCGCCCTGCCGGATGCGAAGCCGGTCGGTGTCGAAAATATGGCCGCATTTCAATTGGCGGCAGACAGTTTCGTCGCGCGCCTGAACCTGCTACGCAACACCAACCTCGCCAAACTCGATTAACGGGCATGGCAAAGCCGTCCCTGATGATGAAGCCCGCCATGCCCGTTTCCCTCACCCCGCCCTCTGATGGAGCCACTAGCCATTCGGCTAGACTATCAAAAGACGATAGTCAAGCCGCTGGTTATCCCGCAAGCGGGCGAGGGGGACGCGGTTTCGCTGCGCGAGGATCACATTAAGCATCCCGTGTCACATCCGCCGGAACTGTATGTGGGGTTGATGTCCGGCACCAGCCTGGACGGCATTGACGCCGTTCTTGCCGACCTGGGTTCGGATCAGCCCAAACTGCTCGCCAGGCATTACGCCCCCTTCGACGAGGCGCTGAGAAAAGAATTGCTGGCGCTGCACCAACCCTGCCCAAACGAACTGCATCGCACGCAACTGGCAGGCAACGAGCTGGCGCGGCGCTATGCCGCAGCAGTCGGCGCGCTGCTCGGTGGGGCAAACACCTCGAGCGCAAAAATCCGTGCCATCGGATGCCACGGCCAAACCATCCGCCACCGCCCGGAACATGGCTACACGCTGCAAATCGGCAACGCCGCACTGCTCGCCGAACTGACCGGCATCGCCGTGGTCGGCGACTTCCGCAGCCGCGACATTGCCGCCGGCGGGCAAGGCGCGCCGCTGGTTCCCGCGTTTCACGACAAGGTATTGCGCCACACAGGCCGCCACCGCGTTATCGTCAATATTGGCGGCATCGGCAACCTGACCGACCTGCCTCCCGGCGGCACTACGACAGGCTTCGACTGCGGCCCCGGCAACCTGCTGATGGATGCCTGGTGCATGCAACACCTCGGCAAACCTTACGACGATGATGGCGCATGGGCGGCATCGGGAAAGGTGCTACCCGCCTTGCTGGATAAGATGCTCGATGAGCCGTTTTTCGCCCTGCCGCCGCCCAAGAGCAGCGGGCGCGATCTGTTTGACATGGCGTGGCTAAACAGCAAGCTGCAAGGCGGCGAATCTGCTGCGGATGTGCAGGTCACTTTGCTGGAACTGACCTGCCGCAGCATCGCGCAAGCCATCCAGCAATACTGTGCCGGTGCAACGGAAATTTATCTGTGCGGCGGCGGCGCGCACAACGCGACCCTGTGTCACCGCCTCGCCGCCTTGCTGCCGGAGAGCCGCGTGCAAACCACGGATGTCCTCGGCGTGGACGGCGATTACCTGGAGGCTATCGCCTTCGCCTGGCTGGCACAACAGGCCTTGCACGGCAAGCCGGCCAGCCTGCCCGCCGTCACGGGGGCGCGTCATCCCTGCGTGCTCGGCGCGATTTATCCGGCGTAAAAAAGCGAGGGGGCTTGCGCCCCCTCGCCTGACTGAATCAAACCTGCTGCAAACTATTATTCCAATTCCCCATCATTAGAGCAATATCGTAGGGCGGGTTCTACCCGCCGGATAAAGATGTCGGGCGAAGCCCGACCTACGGATTATTTTCCTGTTGAAGGAAAAATGGATTTATTCCATTTCTAGTTAGATAGTGCGTTAATTATCCAAGGCCATCCTGTAATCCCTTGTGTGCGCTTGTGGGACTTTTCAAAGTCAGCGAGAGCCTGTTCAAGATGTTTTTCAAGTGATGTAATGCTGTCAAAGGCACG
>JAUYJO010000184.1 GCA_030700315.1 Gallionella sp. | reverse complement strand
ATGTCACGTTTGATCGGTTTAAAGCGGCTCATAAAATGATATTTAACTTATTGATTAACAAGCGCAATTATACCATGCTGCCATTTTAATTTGTTGATTTATTGAGAATTTGTTAGTCGTTCAAGTCCGACAGGCTGCTAGCACTTTTCGGGCTTGTGGCTGCCAGAAGGGTACGCATCTCGCAATTGATACCCCACACCTTGCGGTGTATCGTTACATTGTCGGAGCCGCTCTTTATTCAGGCTCCTAGATTCACCAGGTGACACTGGTGGTTCCCTTCAATGAAGTGGGAACAACTTTTACAAGCGACTTCGTGTCGCACCACTGCGTTGCATCCAGGCTACTTGTTTGCTTATGGTTTATCCGGCTCAGGTCTTGGCGTAACGGATCGCCAGATCCTGCAAGGTGGCGGGTTTGCCGAAATGCCAGCCTTGCCCGAAATCGCAGCCCAGTTCCAGCAATTTTTTGCGTGCCATGCCGGTTTCCACTCCTTCGGCGACCACGTTCATACCAAGCGAATGTGCCAGGTCAATGGAAGAGCGCACAATTTCCAGGCTCTGCGCGGAATTCATCATGGGGTCGATGAACGCGCGGTCGATTTTCAGCGTGCCGACCGGATAACGCTGCAGGTGTTCCAGCCCGGAATGGCCGGTACCGTAATCATCCAGAGCAAGGCTGCTGCCCAATTCGACCAGCCTGTCCAGGATACGCAACGCCATTTCGGGATGCTCGATCATCACCGTTTCCGTGAGTTCCAGCTTCAGTTCTGCCGCCGGCATATTGTGGCGCGCGATGATTCCCTTGACATCGTCCACCAGCGACTCGCAGGTCAATTGGGTCGGCGACAGGTTGACGCTGACGAAAGGAAACCGGTAATCGGAATACTGCCTTAGCGTCGGCCAGTCCCGGCAGGCACGCTCAAGCGTCCACAGCCCGAGCTCGCGTATCAGGCCGGTTTGCTCGGCAAACCAGAGGAAATCCATCGGCGGGATCACGCCGTCGGTGGGATGATGCCAGCGGATTAGCGCCTCAAACCCGGAAACGCTGCTATCCGCCAGGTTGCAGATCGGCTGATAATAAAGTTCGAATTCATCGCGTGCCAGGGCGCGCGTGATCCCATGTGCAAGCGACAACTTTTGTGCGGCTTCGCCTTTGAGATTACTGCGATGGACAGCTTGAGCACGCGAAGTTTCGGTGTCTGGCACCGATTTTGGCACCGATTTTGCGGCATTACTCTGCTTGCCACGGAAACGCTCCAGGATGACCAGCAACAGATGGCGCAGGATAGGATCGCTTTTCTCCAGCAATCCCTCCACCAGTTTTCTCCTGACGGGAACAAGCACGGTTTTCTCGACAGCTCTGACCGTGGCGGTGCGCGGCTGATGGTCGATCAGTGCGATCTCGCCGAACATTTCATCCTTACCCATCGAGCTGACCAGGCGCTCCACGCCTTGATCCATGATGAAAATTTCGACCGCGCCCGTTTCAATGAGATAGGCGCAATCGCCAGCCTCGCCCACTTTGAATATCTGCTCGCCAGCCGCAAAAATTTCGCGATCCAATTCATCAAACATGCAGGCTTCTCCGATCATGTCTGAACCCGGATAAGCCAGGCGGCCGCCGAATTCCCAAGAAGTGCGAATATCTCAAAGATACGGGGGGAAAACAATATGCCAAACGGCAAAATTTGGATATTTCAAGCCACATTGATAGCATTAGCAAAAACGAATATACGCCAAAAAATGAGTTGCATTACAAGTTGGATGCTTCTGTCGCAGTTTTTTGCCGCTCCACGAGCAGCGTATATAACCGGCGGCTATCTGCACGCAATACGGTAAAGATCAGTTCACCAATAGGCATTTGGTCGCCGCGCTTGGGGAGCTGCCCGGCGGCCTTGAGCACTAGCCCGCCCACGGTGTCGCATTCCTCGTCGCTGAATTCCGTGCCGAGCGCCTCGTTGAAATCGCCGATCTCGGTATCGGCTTTCACGCGCCACTTGCCTTTGCCATCGGGGATGATGTTGTCCTCATCCTCGTCGAAGTCGTACTCGTCCTCGATGTCGCCGACGATCTGCTCGAGCACATCTTCGATAGTGACCATGCCGGATACGCCGCCGTACTCGTCCGCCACCAGTGCGATATGGTTGCGGTTGCTGCGGAAGTCGCGCAGCAGCACGTTGAGGCGCTTGGATTCCGGCACGAACACTGCCGGGCGCAGCATGTCGCGCACGTCGAATTCTTCGCCGGCGTAATAGCGCAACAAATCTTTCGCCAGCAGGATGCCGATGATGTTGTCCTTGTCGCCGTCGATCACCGGGAAGCGCGAGTGCGCGGCTTCGATCACAAAGGGAATGAACTGGTCCGGCGGCTCGCTGATGTCGATGACATCCATTTGTGCGCGCGGAATCATGATTTCGCGCACCTGGCTTTCCGAAACTTGCAGCACGCCTTCCATCATGGACAGCGCGTCGGCGTCGAGCAGATTGTGTTCGTAGGCGGAATGCAACAGGTGGACTAATTGTGCGCGGTCTTCCGGTTCACGCAGCAGGAATACGGAAAGACGTTCCAGCAGGCTGGGTTTGCTACTCTCGGGGTCATCCATTTGTAATACGGGTTTCCTGATAAGGATTTGGGTAGCGCAATTTTAACATCACATCAACTTCCAATGTTTCCATCTCGGTGGCATCACTGTCGTTTTCGTGGTCATACCCCTGCAAATGCAGCGCGGCATGGATGGCGAGATGGGCGTAATGCGCCGCCAAATCCTTGCCTTGCTCGCGCGCCTCGCGCTCCACGACCGGCGCGCAGATGACTACGTCGCCGACCAGAATCTCCTCCCCTGACAAGGGGAGGCCGGGAGGGGTTTGTTCATCGTCATACACAAAAGTCAGCACGTTGGTGGCGTAATCCTTGCCACGGTAAGTTCTGTTCAGCTCGCGCCCCTCGGCTTCGTCCACGATGCGCAGCGTCATCGCCGCGTCGCGCCGCAATACGGCCTTCACCCAGCGGCGCAGTTGCGCGCGCGTCGGCAGATTTTGTGCGGCGCTGGCATATTGCACGGCCAAGGAAAGGCTAGGCGTTTTTTTGCTGTTCATATTGCTCATATGCCGCAACGATCTTCTGCACCAGCGGGTGGCGCACCACATCTTCGGCGAGGAAATCGCTGAACGCGATACCGCGCACCTCCTTCAGTATGCCGCGCGCCTCGATCAGGCCGCTCTTCTGTCCGCGCGCCAGGTCGATCTGGGTAACGTCGCCGGTAATCACCGCCTTGCTGCCGAAGCCGATGCGGGTCAGGAACATTTTCATCTGCTCGGGCGTGGTGTTCTGCGCCTTGTCGAGAATGATGAAAGAATGATTCAGGGTGCGCCCGCGCATATAGGCCAGCGGCGCGATCTCGATCTGGCGCAAATTCTCGTCCAGTGCGCCGCACAGGCGCGCCAGCCGCTGGTTATCCACCGGATCGAGCGCGAATTGGGTGACTGTTGCATCCATTGTTTCTACCCTCGCCCTAACCCTGATGGAACTACTAGCCATCTGACTAACCCGTCCAAAAACGCCGGGTAAGTCATTGGTTATCTCCCTGCAAGGGAGAGAGAATCAGCAACTCACCGCGCAAAGTATGCCGCACGATTTGCGTAATTCTCACCTCGGCAAAGCGTCCTATCATGTCCGGAGTGCCGAGAAAATTCACCACGCGGTTATTGTCGGTGCGTCCGGCCAGTTCCCGCGCGTCTTTTTTTGACACGCCTTCCACCAATACACGCTGCACTGTGCCGAGCATCGACAGCGCCACACCCGCCTCCTGCTCCATGATGCGATCCTGCAAGCGCTTCAAACGTGCGGCATGGACTGCATGCGGCGTGTCATCGTGCATTTCTGCGGCGGGTGTGCCGGGGCGTGGGCTATACAAATAACTGAAGCTGTTGTCGAAGCCAATATCGTCGATCAGTTTCATGGTTGCTTCAAAATCCTGCTCGGTCTCACCGGGGAAGCCGACGATAAAATCCGAGGTAACGCAAATATCGGGCCGCGCCGCACGCAGCCTGCGCACGATAGATTTGTATTCCAGCGCCGTGTAGCCGCGTTTCATCGCCGCGAGGATGCGATCCGAACCGGACTGCACCGGCAGATGCAAATGGCTGACCAGTTTGGGCGTGGCAGCGTACACATCGATCAGGCGTTGCGTCATTTCCCTGGGATGCGAGGTGGTGTAGCGCAGGCGTTCCACGCCGTCCAGCGCAGCGACCGCCTGCAGCAGGAAGGCGAAATCCACCGTGTCTCCGTCTTCCGTCTCGCCGCAGTAGGCGTTCACATTTTGCCCGAGCAGGGTGATTTCCTTTACACCTTGCCCGGTCAGCACCCGGATGTCGCGCAGCACATCGGCCAGCGGGCGCGACACTTCCTCGCCGCGCGTATAGGGCACCACGCAATAGGTGCAATATTTACTGCACCCTTCCATGATGGAAACAAAGGCGGCTCCCGCTCGTGTCTGCGGCGCGGGCAGGTGGTCGAATTTTTCTATCTCGGGAAAGCTGATGTCCACTTGCGCAAGGCCGGTATCCCGGCACGCCTGCAACAACTGCGGCAAACGGTGCAGCGTCTGAGGCCCGAACACTATATCCACATACGGTGCGCGCTTCGCGATCGCCTCGCCCTCCAGGCTGGCCACGCAACCGCCCACGCCGATCAGCAAGCCCGGTTTAGCCAGCTTGAGCGGGCGCACGCGCCCCAGGTCGGAAAACACCTTGTCCTCGGCCTTCTCGCGAATCGAACAGGTGTTGAACAGGATGACATCTGCCTCTTCCGGCCGGTCGGTCTGCTCCATGCCATCGCAGGCACGCAGCACATCCGCCATCCTGGCAGAGTCATACTCGTTCATCTGGCAACCGTAAGTCTTGATATAGAGTTTTTGGGTCATTCTAGTTGGTTGGCCAATCGCCGCCTCCCCGGAAATACGGCATGTGGAAAATCAGGCACGGGGGAATGCATGGTGGAATGTAAAGGGATGAATTTACGCTCGAAGATATACGCTGCAACATTTTTGCAATTTTAGCAAAAAAAGGCAGTAAAAAAAGGCTTGTTTGCCCAAAGGATTGTGCTACGATTCGCACTGTTTGGGTTTGTTGTAGCGTCCAACTCAGTTCTCTCGGGAGGAGAAAATGGCAATTATCGCTGACATAGCATCAATCGGCACCGCAGTGGCAACAGTTGTGTTTTCCATATGGGTGCTGAAACAACTATTCATCGGCAAGTGATATAAAAACGGCCAATAAAAAACCAGCTTCGGCTGGTTTTTTATTGGCAACACTGCCAATACTGCATCCGATACCCGTCACCCTTGCCAGGCTTGCGTGCCCATCAGTACCCACAAAATCAGTACAACCGTTTCCAGCAGTTCGATCAGCGCGCCCGCCGTATCGCCGGTGGTGCCGCCGAGGCGCGCCATCATCATGCGCCGCAACAGCCAGAACACGGCGAGACAACCCAGCACCAGCCCGACCCCGCGCATCCCCAGCACGCCCAGCACGCCCAGCAGGGTGGCCAGCAACATCAGCACCATAGCGCGGCGCGGCGCATGCCGGGCAAGCGCCGACCCCAGTCCGGCGGGGCGCACATAAGGGGTGGTGAGGAACAATAATGGCATGGCGCTGCGCGCCAGCAGCAGCGGCCACAACAATGCCCAGCCGTTATCGCATTGCATCAGACCGACCAGTGCGGAGAATTTCAGCAGCAACACCAGCACCACGGCGACCACCGCAGCGGGTCCCGCATACGGGTCTTTCATGATCGCCATGGTGCGCTCGCGGTTGCCGATGCCGCCCAGCCACGCATCCACGCTATCGGCCAGGCCATCCAGATGCAGCGCGCCGGTCATCACCACCCATGCCGCCAGCAGCAGGGCGGCATGCAGCAACACCGGCACCCCATGCAGCAGGCTGTGCAACCCGACCAGCAATGCGCCCAGCAGCAGCCCCACCAGCGGGTAATACAGCAGCGACGCGCCGACTTCGCGTTCGCCATAAGTCTGTTTGAGCCTGACCGGAATCTGCGTGAGGAACTGGATCGCGAGCAGCAACGGATAAAAAGATTTCATGCTGATGCCTGTGCGGTTGGCTGCTGTTCATGCGCCACAATGGCCTGATGCAGCGCAGCGTGCGGTACCGACAGGCTGAGCAGCTCGGCCAACGGGCGCTGTTGCAGATGGCACAAAATGATGCGCATCACCCCGCCGTGCGTAACCAGCAGCACACGCTGGCCGGGATAGCGCGCGGGCAACTCCTGCCAGGCCGCCAGCACGCGCGCCTGAAATGACAGCAGCGGTTCCGCGTGCGGCGGCGTAAAGGCAACCGGATCGCGCCAGAAATTTTCCAGCGCGGCGGCATCGGCGGCGGCGATTTCCGCCGCACTGCACCCGTCCCATGCGCCGAAATCTATCTCCTGAAAACGCGCATCAAAATGCAGCGGCAAGCCATGCCGTTGCGCGTAATCCTGCGCGAATACCGCGCAGCGCGCCAGCGGCGAACTCAGCACCGCGTGATAACGCGGCGCATCCGGCAAAGCCTCCGCCATCTGCCGGAAGCCGTGCTCGCTCAGCGGCGCGTCGGTCCGCCCCAGATAGACGCTGCCTGCCCGCGTTTCACCGTGGCGCAGCAGGTCGATGCAAGTGCTGCCAGCAGAGATTTGCGGTTGACCGGACATTACAGTTTACCCGATACCTGCGCTTCGGCAAAAGTCGCCATGTTGTTGTGCAATGCGCAGGCCAGCTGCAGCAGCGGCACCGCCGTCGCCGCGCCGCTGCCCTCGCCCAGCCGCATCCCGATCTGCAACATGGGTTGCGCGTCGAGTGCGCTGAGCACGCGCTGATGCCCCGGCTCGGCGGAAGTGTGTGCAAACAACAGCCAGTTGCGCACATCGGGCTGGATGCGCACGGCGGTCAGTGCCGCCACGGTACTGATGAAGCCATCCACCAGCACCGCCATACCGTTTTGCGCGGCGGCCAGATAGGCGCCCGCCAGCGCCGCGATTTCGAAGCCGCCCACGTGGCGCAGCACATCCAGCGCGCCCTCTCCCCCAACCCCTCCCCCGCCTGCGGGGGAGGGGAGGAAACCGTGCAACTCCAGCGCGCACCGGATCACCGCCGCCTTGTGCGCCACTCCTTTGCTGTCCAGTCCCGTGCCGGGTCCCGCCAGCAACTGCGGCGATTCCTGCAACAGCGCGCAGGCGATGGCGCTTGCCGAGGTGGTGTTGGCGATGCCCATTTCGCCGCCGATGAACAGGTGCGCGCCATCCTGTTTGGCGCGCAACGCCGCCGCATGCCCGGCTTGCAAAGCCGCAGCCAGTTGCGTTTCGGTCATCGCCGGGCTCTGCGCAAAATTGGCCGTGCCGGCGGCGATGCGCTCATCGCGCACTTTGGCCAATGGCTCGACCGGCAACACCGTGCCGAGATTGATAACTTCCAGCGTGGCATTTAAGTGCTTCGCCAGCACGCTGATCGCCGCACCGCCGCGCGCAAAATTGCGCACCATTTCCACCGTGACCGCCTGCGGGAAGGCGGATACGCCCTCTGCCGCCACGCCATGGTCGGCGGCGAAAATGCTGATATGCAAACGCTCCATCTGCGGTTTGTCCGTACCCTGCAACGCGGACAATTGCACCGCAATGGCTTCCAGCTTGCCCAGCGAGCCGGGCGGCTTGGTGAGTTGCTCCTGCCGCGCCAGCGCCGCTGTGCGCGATGATTCGTTCAATGCGGCACAGGGTTGTGTCAGCCAATCGGTATTCATAATTTACTCCTTAAAAGAATAGGTAATGTGAAACGTGTAATTCTTTCTTTATCAACAGCGTAATATCGTAGGGGTGCGATTTATCGCGCCCTGTTCTATTCGCGCACCAAAGGAAGGGCGCGATAAATCGCGCCCCTACGGTGTTGCGCTATTGATAAAAAATTACACATTTCACATTACCTATTTTCAAGGAGTAAGCATGAATACTAATTGGCTGGCACAACCCTGTGCCGTATTGAACGAATCATCGCGCACA
>JAUYJO010000049.1 GCA_030700315.1 Gallionella sp. | reverse complement strand
GCAACATCAAGAACAGAGGCAAAAGTAAAACCGGGGCAGCGCCGTCCAGCTGCAAGTGAAGTCGAATGTGCAGCTTAAACTTGATGCATTATTGTCTTGACTCAAGGATCCACTTTAGCTCGTATGCAGAATCAATAAGCGCTCTGATGTGTTCATCACAATTAAAAACGTAGAAGCGCAGTGTTCCCAGCTTCTCTTTGACCTGCCTGCACCTTGGCCAAGCAGTGGAGTCTGGCTTCAATCCGCTTTCACGCGCTACGGACTCGATGTCCTGGGAGAGTTTATAAATCAGCTCAAACCAGCCATCCCCGCACTCGAATCCGCGCTGCATGGACGATTCATGACGATTCCGATACAGCCGGGGAAAATCATCAAACAATTTTTTTGACAACGCTTCGTTCATTTTGACATCCATATCTGTTGAGGTTTTCATAATGGGCGGTACAGGTGAAACCTAACCTTTCACGCACACAACCTGCTTCAAGGTATGCAACACCTCCACCAGATCGGATTGATTCTCCATCACTGTATCGATGTCTTTGTAGGCGTCGGGTATCTCGTCAATCACGCGTTTGTCTTTGCGGCAAATTACACCTGCCGTTTGTTTGATTAGGTCGTCTTGGGTGAATTGTTGCTCCGCTGCGGTGCGGCTCATGCGTCGGCCAGCGCCATGCGCACAAGACGTGAAACTTTCCGGGTTACCCTTGCCTCGCACAATGAAGCTCTTCGCGCCCATACTGCCGGGAATGATGCCGAGATCGCCTTCGCGTGCCCGTATCGCTCCCTTGCGCGTGACATAGACTTCTTCGCCGTAGTGGTGCTCTATGGCGACGTAGTTGTGATGGCAGTTCACCACTTCGTTGACGACAGTAAATTCAGGTAGCAGGCGACGCATACCGGCCAGAATCAGATCAAGCATGGACTGGCGATTCTGATAAGCGTATTCCTGCGCCCAATGCACGGCCTCGACATAATCATCGAAGTATTCTGCCCCTTCGGTGAAGTAGGCCAGATCGCGATCCGGCAAGTTGGTCATCAGGCGTTCCATATCCTTGCGCGCCAATTGGATGAAGTAATCGGCAAGCCCGTTGCCTATGCCGCGACTGCCAGAGTGCAGCATTACCCAGACCTGGTTATTTTCATCAAGGCAGATTTCGATGAAGTGGTTGCCTCCGCCAAGCGTGCCCATCTGGCTCACCCAGTTGGAGAACTTGCCGAAGGATTTCAGCAGTTCAGGATGTTTTTGCGTCATGGCAGTCAGGCGTGCCTCATATGGCTTTGCCGCATCCACCAAGGCACGATCATCCTTGTGCTGGTTTCGCCCGACCGGAACATCGCGGCTGATCTGGTCGAACACCTTTTTGAGAGATTTCTCGTCGATGTCGTTGGCGGTCAGCGAGAGTTGGCACGCCAGCATGCCGCAGCCGATATCCACCCCCACCGCCGCCGGAATGATGGCCTTGTGCGTGGCAATCACCGAGCCGATAGTCGCGCCCATGCCGACATGCACATCCGGCATGGCAGCAACGTGATGGTGGATGAAGGACAATGATGCGACGTTGGATAGCTGCTCCCTGGCACGGGCTTCGATATCGTTAGTCCAAATCAGGACGGGAATTCGTTGCTCGGTTAGTGTTTGCATGACTGGCATTATTTTCTCCTCACTTTCGTATATTAATTTTGGTATCACCCAGCGATGCATTGCCATTGCGTTCTGGCGCGTCGGGGAAACGCAGGTAGGTCGTTGGAACGGCGCGCGTGAGCCAGATACCATTCGCCGACATGAAAAACTCATGCCCGCTGCGGCTCATAGCGAGAGCTTGAACTTCCAGCAAGAGCGGCTTGCCGTAGCGCTTGCCAACCTGGAGTGCAGTTACGCTGTCGGCGGACAAATGAACGTATTGCCTTGAGCCAGCGACAAGCCCTTGCGCCCGGATCGATAATTCGAAGCGCGTAGCCGTTCCGTGAAACAGCATTGGCGGTGGTGTCTGCGGTTGCAGATTGAGATTGACCTGAATAGAATGTCCCTGATTGGCTCGGATGCTTGACCCGTCCGGGCTGAGAGCAAACCGTTTCTTGTCACTTGTGGCGACGACTTCGAGAAGCAATTCCCGCGTCAACCTGGTCCCTTGTCCGTTGGCGAGCCGGATCAATTGATCAATCGCACACCAACCTTCCGAGTCAAGCGTCAGGCCGATAGTTTCCGGCTTGTGACGGAGAACGAAACTCAGGAACCGGCTTGTCGTTTCAAGTTTTTTTCTCATATTGGATCACCGGCAAGACACCGGACTGCTCATCAATCTTGATGTCCACCCACAAACTGCCGATACGAAATAAATCGCGCCAATCCATACCGCAATGGTCATAAAACTGGTGGTACAGATAGCAGTGGCATTCACCTGCAAAATCTTGAACCGATTCAGCGTGATCCATATGGGTAGCGCCAAACCCCCAGTCCTGTCTAAGCGGGGATTTTTCAAGGTGCATCTCAACGATTTCCATCAGGATATTGTCATCGTCTTCCTCATATTCAGGGTCATCCTCACGCAAATAAAAGGTGATAAGGCAGTCCAGGTTAAATTCCATCAACCAGTCTGCCGGGTCAGCTACCCGTGCCTGTAATTCTTTATGCTTGGCATCCATGATTGGGTAGAACTTGTCCTCAAGTTGACGCAGTGACTCATTGAATGCCCGCAGCCAAGCTTTTTCACTCTCATTCAGCAAGGCATAGTCTGTTTTCGGAGAGCTAAAAAAGTATTCGCGCCATGCGCGCAAATTTTGATAGTGGCTCAAATCAGAGTTGAATTTCATGGTGTTATACCAAGTTCCATGTTTCGAAATTTTTCATATTGCTCTCCTTGATAACAATGAGTTATTAGCGCCAATCCTTTGACAGCTCTCAAGAAACAGCTTTTTATAGCTATATGTGCCAATAAGTTACATAACGCAGAGAATGGCCGAACAGCAGCCACCAAGAGCAAACCCCGCCCAGCCTCCCCTTGTCAGGGGAGGAGCTGCACTGGCCCTCCCCCTGACAAGGGGGAGTTGGAGGGGGTTTGGGTCTTTTGGGACACGTACTGTTTCATGCACACGCCTTGCCTCGCGTACTGCATAGATGATTCGTGGCGATCCCGATACAGCATGGGGAAATCATCAAACAGTTTTTTTGTTGACGCTTCGTTCATTTTGCCATCCGTGTCTGGCTAATCCGCCCATATCCATTCTTCAGCAGGGCCGGAGAAATCGCTTTCGCGTCCCTTTAAGGCTGCAATCAATGCGTCCTTATCTTTTGTTTTGATGATTCGTGCTGCCGCAATGAATTCAAGTAATTCGATACGAATGGAGAAAAATTGGCCTTCGATATTCATTAGAAATGGATCTAGTCCTTGTTGGTCGTAGTAGGCTAAGGCAGCATGGCGTTGCAGCCAAAGGTCGAGCCCCTCGAAGGAAATCAATCTTGATGGTTGTTTGGTAATGATCGTCCAGAGGATTTCTTTGTTCTCTGGCTGGAGGGATGTGCGAATCAGAGCGTACCAGAGCGCTGGGAACCGACAATTCAGTAGGCGATATTCAGTTTCAGGAGGCTCATCAATGGGGTCAACCTCAGTATTTTCTTCGTTTTGAGTGGCATCTTGATGCTGGATGCTTTCGCATTCCAGCCACCACTCTATGTACTCGCTCAGAATATCGGTACCTGTTTGATCGCCAGTCTGGTTGTTATGTTGTTCGAAGCAACCCGGCATGAGGTAGATGTCTTTTTCGGCAAGCCATGCAAATCCCCTCGGGTTGAGTCGTGGATCCGCGTCACCAAGTGCTTCGTGCTTGCTTTTCGCGCAGGCCGTTAAGATTGCAGTGACGAAGGTGGGCTGCTGAAGCAGCTCCTGGTAAGGCTCGGATTCAAATCCTTGTACCACGAGCATTTCAATCGCGCGACACAAGATGGGCAAGGCAATAGGTGGTTTTGCCACATGCTGGGCCGTGAGTTTCCGTAAATAATCAGGCAGGTTGCGAACTTCCTGGAGATATATATCCATCATCAAGGGATTCGCTTCGGTCGGCAAATCCGGATGGCCTGTTTGCAGGGCGAGACGTGCCATTATTTCGGTGCAATATCCACACATAATGCTGTTCTCCCTATTGATCAAATTCCTTCTCGCACAACAATGAAGGGGGGATCATATTGTCAGCATCTATGCGACATATTGTGACGTGCAGGTTTACTGCGAACCCCATTCCCACTCGTCGATCAACAACTGCACCTGCAATCCTTCGCGGCTCAGTTGCAAACGCGTTGGCAAGCTGTCCGGCTTATTATCCGGGTAACGCGGGTAATTCACTTCCCAGCCATTCTGGCGCAGCACGGCGACCTGGCCGTGGGCATTGCGCTCGATTTGCGCCGGAGTTTCCGCTTCTGCCAGCCCCAGCACCCAATGATGCAGGCCGCGCAACGGTAAATACCAGCCCAGCGCCTGTTGCATCAGGGCTTCCACATCGTCGGCACGGTAGTGTTTGTCGCCCTCGTCCAGCGTCGCGTGGTGTGTGTCGCGGTAGACGCGCGCGGCGGTCTGGCCGAGCGGCGCAAGCAACAGGATTTCGTCGGATAGCGCCGTATGCGTCCAGCGCAATCCGGCGGAGTGGTGCGAGCCGTTGTATTTGACCGCCATGCGCCCGTTCAGCGCGAACGGGGCGGATTCAATCTGTGCGGGGCGTGCGACCGGGGCGGGTGCGGGCGGCAATGATGCGCAACCGCCCAGCAGTATGATCGCGCTAATGTGCATGGCAAGTATGTCACCCCTGATTATGAAACTTGCCATGCACGTTTCCCTCACCTCAATCCTCTGGATGGAACAACTAGCCATTCGACTAAGCTGCAAGAAACCGCAGCCAAGTCGCTGGTTATCCCGCAAGCGGGCGAGGAGGCGAACGAATCGCTGCGCGAGTTTCACGTTAAGCGTGAGCCAGCGTATCAAGGCATGAACCGTTTCATGACCGCCTGCAGCAGCGCGTTGCCGGGATTCGCCTTGAGGCTGTCCTGCCAGGTTTTCTGCGCTTCTTCCCGGTCGCCGCGCACCCACAGCACCTCGCCCAGATGGGCGGCAACTTCGGGATCGGGGTTGCCGGCAAGCGCGCGCCGCAACAGTTGCACGCTTTCATCGAGCTTGCCGCTGCGATAATAGCCCCAGCCGACACTGTCCATGATGGCGGCATCGTCGGGCGCAAGCTGCAAGGCTTTTTCCACCAGTTTGACCGCCTCGGGAACGCGCTCGCTGAGTTCCAGCAGCCTGTAGCCCAGCGCATTGTAGGCGTGCGCATGGTCGGGCTTGATCTGGATCAGCTTGCGCATCAACTGTTCGAACACGTCGAGCTTGCCGATCTTGTCCGCCAGCATCGCGGCTTCGTAGAGCAGATCCGGGTGGTTGGGCAGTTTCGCCAAGCCCTGTTGCAGCGCCTGGTAGGCTTCCTCCGGGCGCTGTGCCCCGCGCAATAATTGCGCCTCGATCAGCGTCTGCTGCACGCGCTGCTGATTGTCGGCGGCTTGCGTCTGGCGCAGGTAGGCGACTGCTTCATCCAGCTTGCCGCGCTTGTTCAGCAAATAAGCCACACGCAAGCGCGCCGCGAACTGATACTCGCCGCCCTTGACTTCGCGATAATGCGCGATCGCTTCTTCTTCGTTCTCTTTGGCTTCCTTCAATTGCCCGAGGTAATACTGCACCGTATCCTGGTCTTTTTTGCCTTTTTCGAGCGCCTGTTGAAGCTGCGCCTCCGCTTCGCGCAATTCGCTCAACTGCAGGGAGATCAGCGCAATCGCGAACGCCATATCCGGGTTTTCCGGATTGTCTTTGGCCAGTCGCTGGAATTCGGTGCGCGAGGGCCGGTATTGTTTTTGTTCAAGTAGCGCGCGGGCATACTGCAAGCGCATCTCGCGCGCATCGGGATAATCAGACAGATAGCGGCGCAACACTTCCAACGCCTGTTGCGGCGCATCCTTTTGCAATAATTGCGCCTCCAGCGAGGCCGCCATATCCCATGCCGGGCGCAGACTGCGCGCTTCGCGCACCTCGCTTAATGCAAGTGGCGTGTCGCCGGCTTGCCGCGCCAGTTGCGCCACCGACCAATGCGCCTCGGCGACTTGCGCATAGGGCTGGGCAAGATCGCGCATCATATTTAATGCGGCGCGTTTATCGGGGTGGGAGGAGACCAGTTGGAAAACCTGCATGAAACCGCTGGCGGGGTTGGCCTTTTCCGCTTCCAGCAATTTGGCCAGCTCCAGTTGCGCCTCATCCAGCTGCCCGCCGCGTAACAAGATCGAAGCCAGCATGCGTGCCGCCAGGGGCGCAGCCGGTTCGATTTCCTGCCATTGCCGGAATGCTGCGATCGACTTTTGCATATCGCCTGAATCGAAGGCCAGCTGCGCGGCGCGCCTTGCCATGCGCGGATCGCGGGTTTTTCTGGCGATGTCCAGGCTGCCTTCCATGGCCAGGGCTTTATGTCCGCGCTGGCCGGCGATTTCGATCAAGAGAAATTCATAGAGCAATTCGCCGCTCAGTTCGACATCGGGCAGCACCGGCTCGACTTCCACATGCGGGCTGGGCACGGGCGCGGGTGCCGGCTCGGGGAGTTTGGGCGTTTGCGCGCAGGCGGTGAGCAGCAAGCTGCCGATAATAAGAAGAATGGATGGGTTCATGGTGGTGCGGCTGTCGACGTGGGAGCACATATTAGCAAAATCCGACACCTGATATCCGACATCAGGCATGATGGCGGCGAAGGCGTTTCAGTCGGGATAGATAGCTCGGGTTGATAGTGGTTCCCTTATTTCTCCAACCAATCCTGCAGAAACGCCCATTGTTCCAGCTCGCGTTCGGCCAGATGGGGCGGCAGGTCGAACAGGGATTTGCCCTCGAAGGCGGCATTCACATACACCTGTGTTTCGCGCAAATAGGCCAGTATCGGAAGATCGAGTGTTGAGAGGAAATGCTCCAGCGCCCAGGCAGCCTTGGTGCGCATCTCCATGCGCATGCCGACGATGCCGATGTGGCACTTGTTTTTGCGCACCGCTTTTTCTTCGGCGAGCGCTTGCAGAAAGTCGCGGCTGGCTTGCAGATCAAACAGGGAAGGTGCGACCGGCACGATGATTTTGTGCGCCAGCTTGACGGCGTGTTCGAGGTTCTTGCCGTGCAGGCCGGCGGGCGAATCGATCACCAGCCAGTCGTGCGGTCGGTCGTGCTCTCTCTTGGAATCGAGCATGCGGATGCGCGGCAAATCGGCGGGACGGGTGGCGAGCCACAGCGCGGAGGATTGCTGCCGGTCCAGGTCGAGCATCGCCACCTGCCGGCCGCGGTTGACCAGATAGCCGGCAATGTTGATCGACAGCGTGGTCTTGCCGCTGCCGCCTTTCGGGTTTGCAATCAGAATGGTTTTCATTTCAGGCACCCCTTAAGCTTTTTCGGTCAACTTACCTGCGACCGCCCAGCAACGATCCCAGCACGCCTCTGATAATCTGCCGTCCGAGCGACGAGCCGATGGCGCGCGCGGCGCTTTTGGCGAGGGCTTCGCCGACACCTTCGCGGCGGCTGGATGAGCCGCTGCCGAATATCCCTCCCAGTATCCCGCCGCCACTGTCTGCAGGTGTTGGCACGCTTTGTTTTGCGGCAGTTTCCGCCGGTTTTTCGCCGGCGCGTTGCTTGAGTATTTCGTAGGCCGATTCGCGATCCACGGCTTTTTCGTAATGCCCGGCGAGCAGCGAATCCCGCATGATGGCTTTGCGTTCGGCCTCGGTGAGCGGGCCGATTTGCGCCTGCGGCGGCACGATCAGCGCGCGCTCGACGATGCCGGGCGTGCCCTTCTCGTCGAGGCAGGAGACCAGCGCCTCGCCGACGCCGAGCTCGGTGATGACGGCGGCTTCATCGAGTTTCGGGTTGTCGCGCATGGTTTCGGCGGCGGCTTTCACCGCCTTCTGGTCGCGCGGGCTGAAGGCGCGCAGCGCGTGCTGCACACGGTTGCCGAGCTGCCCCAGCACCTTGTCCGGCACATCGGCGGGATTCTGCGTGACAAAATAAATGCCCACGCCCTTGGAGCGGATCAGGCGCACCACCTGCTCGATCTTGTCGAGCAGCGCGGCGGGCGCGTCGTTGAACAGCAGATGCGCCTCGTCGAAGAAGAACACCATCTTGGGTTTGGCGAGGTCGCCTGCTTCCGGCAGGTTCTCGAACAGTTCGGCGAGCAGCCACAGCAGCATCGTCGAATACACCTTGGGCGAGGTCATCAGTTTGTCGGCGGCGAGGATGTTGATCATGCCGCAGCCGTCGTCGCCGGTCTGCATCAGGTCGGCGATGTTGAGCATCGGTTCGCCGAATAATTTGTCACCGCCCTGCGTCTCGATTTGCAGCAGGCCGCGCTGGATCGCGCCGATGCTGGCGGTGGAGATGTTGCCGTATTCGGTAGTGTAATCGGCGGCGTTGTCGCCCACGCTCTGCACCATCGCGCGCAGGTCTTTCAGGTCGAGCAACAGCAGGCCGTTGTCGTCGGCGATCTTGAACACCAGCGCCATCACACCCTGCTGCACCTCGTTGAGATTGAGCATGCGCCCGAGCAGCAGCGGCCCCATGTCGGAGACGGTGGCGCGCAGCGGATGGCCCATCGCGCCGAACACGTCCCAGAACGTCACCGGGAACGAGCGATGGGTAAAGCCCTCCAGTTTGAGCTGCTCCACCCTCGCGGCGACCTTGGCGTTGCCGCCGCCCGCCTTGCCGATGCCGGACAAATCGCCCTTGATGTCGGAGAGGAACACCGGCACGCCGATGCGGCTGAACGCTTCCGCCAGCGTTTGCAGCGTGACAGTCTTGCCGGTCCCGGTCGCGCCGGTGATCAGCCCGTGGCGGTTGGCCATCTGCGGCAACAGGTAGAGTTCCTGTTCGTGGTTCTTGGCGATCAGCAGCGGTTCGGTCATGGCAGTCCATTCTGGCCTTGGGGTGGCCTGATGTTGGGATATTGAGGCGGAAATGATACCATCGCGCAACTGTTTTTTTGGAGAGTCGTTATGGCCGGGCATAGCAAATGGGCGAACATTCAACACCGCAAGGGCAAGCAGGACGTCAAGCGCGGCAAAATCTTCACGCGCCTGATCAAGGAAATCACCGTCGCGGCGCGCATGGGCGGCGGCGATTCGGGAGCCAATCCGCGCCTGCGCCTGGCGGTCGAAAAGGCGCGCGAGAGCAACATGCCGAAAGATACCGTAGAGAATGCCATCAAGCGCGGCAGCGGCCAGCTCGATGGGGTGAACTACGAGGAGCTGCGCTACGAGGGCTACGGCATTAACGGCGCGGCGGTGATGGTGGATTGCATGACCGACAACAAGACTCGCACCGTCGCGGAAGTGCGTCATGCCTTCACCAAAAACGGCGGCAATCTGGGGACGGACGGCTCGGTGGCGTTCCTGTTCAAGCACTGCGGGCAGATGATCTTCGCGCCGGGTACCGACGAGAACGGCCTGATGGAAGTCGCGCTGGATGCCGGCGCTGAAGACATTTCGACCAACGACGATGGCAGCATCGAAGTGATCGCCGCGCCGCATGATTTTGTGAACGTGAAGCAGGCGCTGGAAGCGGCGGGCTACAAGCCGGAGTTGGCCGAAGTGACGATGAAGCCGGCCAACGAAGTGATCTTTACCGGCGACGATGCGGTGAAGATGCAGAAGCTGCTCGACGCGCTGGAGAATCTGGACGACGTGCAGGAAGTTTATACGACAGCAGTGATCGAAGAATGAGCGCTGAGGCGCGAGGGGGAAATTCACCCCCCCTCCAGCCCCCCCCGCTTCGACGGGTTCAGGACAGGTTTGTCAGGGGTAGGGGAGGCTCCTCCCCTGACAAGGGGAGGTTGGGAGGGATTGGGTTTTGATCTTGCCTTCTTCTTCCATACGCATCCTTGGCATCGATCCCGGTTTGAGAGTAACGGGTTTTGGCGTGCTGGATAAAGTCGGCCAGCAACTGCACTACGTCGCCAGCGGCTGCATCAAGACACCGGATGGCGAGTTGCCGGAGCGATTGAAGGCTATTTTGAATTCGCTCGGCGAAGTGATCGCGCAGCATCAGCCGCAGCAGGTGGCGGTGGAAAAAGTGTTCGTCAACGTCAACCCGCAATCCACCCTGCTGCTCGGCCAGGCGCGCGGCGCGGCGATTTGCGCGGCGGTGCTGGCAAACTTGCAGGTGGCTGAATATACCGCGTTGCAGGTCAAGCAGGCGGTGGTCGGCAACGGTCATGCCAAAAAGGAGCAGGTGCAGGAGATGGTGCAGCGCCTGTTGAAACTGTCCGGTATGCCCGGCCCGGATGCGGCGGACGCGCTGGCTTGCGCGATTTGCCACGCGCATGGCGGGATGGGGCTGGGCGCGCTGGCGACCCAGGGTTTCCGTGTTCGCGGCGGAAGGCTGGTATGACGGTGCGACCGCTGGAGCCGACCATTGAATCATTTCACAACCCGCTGCTGCGCTACGCTGCGGCGACGCGCCCGGCGTTTCTCACGGCGAGCCTGATGGCGAGCCTGATCGGGCTGGCGGCAGCCAGGCATGACGGCATCCCGTTTAGCCCGGAGCTGGCGGTGATGACGCTGTTGTTCGCGCTGCTGGCACATGCCGGAGTCAATGTGCTGAACGATTATTACGATGCGCTGAACGGCACTGACGCGCAAAATACCGAGCGTATTTTTCCATTCACCGGCGGCAGCCGCTTCATCCAGAACGGCGTGCTGACCTTGGTGCAGACGCGCAACTTCGGCTTTGCGCTGCTGTCCGGTGTGGTGCTGGCCGGGCTGTGGCTGATGCTGCGCTCCGCCCCGCAACTGCTTTATGTCGGCCTCGCCGGCCTGTTCATCGGCTGGGCGTATTCCGCGCCGCCGTTCCGTTTGAACAGCCGTGGCCTGGGCGAGTTATGCGTAACGGCGGGATTTTTATCGATCGCTGTGGGTAGCGATTTTGTGCAGCGCAAAGGCTTTTCCACCGCTCCCTTGGTGGC
>JAUYJO010000169.1 GCA_030700315.1 Gallionella sp. | reverse complement strand
AGCGCGATCGCGCCCTTCAACTTCCCGTCCACGAGCACGAACACGACCGTCTTGCCCTGGGCTTGCAGCGGCTCGACGCGCTGGTCATCGTGCGCAATGTTCTGCTCGCGCAAGAAACCGGGGCTGACCACTTTGATGTCCTTGCCGTCGACCCGACCTTCTGCGCCCTTGCCGGGGATGCTTTTGAAGCCTTCGACCGGTAGCTTCTGCTCATAAGATTCGGCGATCGCCTTGGCAATGGGATGTTCGGAATTCGCATCCACCGAGGCTGCGTATTTGCGCAGCGTGTCTTCGTCCATATCCTGCGCCAGCACCAGCGTGTCGGTCACGCCAAAGCGGCCTTCGGTCAGCGTGCCGGTCTTGTCAAAAATGATGGCCTGCAATTTCCGCGCGCCCTCGAAAGCACCGCGATTGCGAATCAGCAGACCGTTGCTCGCGGCCAATGCCGTGGAGACGGCCACGACCAGCGGCACGGCCAGTCCGAGGGCGTGCGGGCAGGTGATCACCATCACCGTCACGGCGCGCTCGATGGCAAACGCGAATTCCTTGTTGATGAAATACAGCCAGATGAATAAGGTAACGACACCGGAACTCAGCCCAATGATGGTGAGCCACATCGCGGCAGTGTCGGCGAGGTTTTGCGTCTTCGATTTGCTTTCCTGCGCCTGCTTCACCAGGTCGATGACCTGCGACAGAAACGAATCCTTGCCGGTGCCTTTGACCTCGATTGTCAGAGAGCCTTCGCCGTTAATGGCACCACCGATGACTTTGCCGCCGCTCTTCTTGCTGACCGGGGTCGATTCTCCGGTGAGCATCGCCTCGTTGACCGTACTCTCGCCCTCGACGATGACACCGTCAGCGGGAATTTTTTCTCCCGGCTTGATCAGCACTTTGTCGTTCACTGCCAGTTCGCTCAGCGGCACGTCTTTTACGCTGCCGTCGGGCATGAGTTTGTGGGCATCGGACGGCATGAGTTTCGCCAATGCCTCCAGCGCCTTGGATGCGCCCATCACCGACTTCATCTCGATCCAGTGCCCGAGCAGCATGATGTCTACCAGCGTGGCCAGTTCCCAGAAGAACATCTTGCCGGTGAGGCCGAACACCACGGCGCTGCTGTATGCATAAGCGGTGGTGATGGCAACGGCGACCAGCGTCATCATCCCCGGTTTGCGCGCTTTAAGCTCATCGACCAGGCCCTTGAGGAACGGCCAGCCGCCATACCAGAACACCGCCGAGGCAAAGCCAAACAGGACGTAGGTGTCGCCCGAGAAACTGATGGCTTCGCGCAAGCCCACCAGTTTTTGCAGCAGCGGCGAGAGCACGAGTATCGGCAGCGTCAGTACCAGCGAGATCCAGAAGCGCTTTCGGTAATCTGCCGCCATGTGGGCATGATGGTCTTGGTGGCCGTGATTATCCTGGTCGTGCTCGTCCATGTGCATGTGGTCGGGATGCTTTAACCTGGCTTCCGCCTCCAGCCAGTTCTGCTCGGCATGTCCTTGGGGTTTACCTTCTTCAGTGTAGATGGCGTAAGCCTGCTTGGACACTTCATCTTGCGTCGGCTGTGTTGACGGTTCTTCTTTGGCTGAGTGTTCGCGCCCGTGCTCGTGATCGTTCATGGCGTGCACTCCTTTTTTTTCGGCTAATGGTTCACTTGGCATGATCCAAGATCGTGGGATTGAAGGTCAGCCCCGTTACGGACAGCTCGCTGATATAGCCTCCCAGCGTGCCGTTCGTCAATAACTCGCGCGTGATGTTGTCGAGCCAGAGACTCTGGCCGGGATCGTGCAGTTGTTGTGTGGCTTTCATGATCAACTCTGCTCAAGTGCGTGAATCGGAAGTTTCACCTCTCCGGAAATTTCTGGATCGTGCAATTGCATACATTTTTCCGCCACCATTTCGCGCAAGGTAGCCTCTTCAGCCAGAAATGCCTGCACTGCTGCGGGATCAAATTGTGTGCCGCTCATTTTGACGATTTCATCACGCGCCTGTTCGAATGAGACTGCTTCACGATAAGGGCGATCAGAAGTAATGGCATCCAGGGTATCGATTACGGCAAACAGTCTCGCCCCCAAACAAATCTGTTCGCCCACAGAGACCACATGGATAACCGCTTCCATCGAAACGCTCCTCATGGCTGAGCACGATTTCTGCGGCTTTTTCCATGCCGGGAATTTGCGCCACGATGCGGTGCCCCTTTTCAGGGTGCGTTCTCATTTCCAGCCATTCATCTTCGTTGAGCGCACCCTGTTTCAATAAAATAGCATCTGCTATCCCGATCTTGCCTATATCGTGCAGCAAGGCGCCCCAGTAAATCTGGCGTAGTTGCTCGGTATCTGCGGTAAAGCGGCGCGCCAGCACCAAGGGGTGACAGGCCACCCGTTTGGAGTGGTCGCCTGCTTCATGTTCACGGATGTCCAACGCCTCGACTAACGCCTCGGCAAAGGCGGCATCTGCCCGTTCTAAAATATCGGCCTCTACGTTCATGATACCTCCGCAACCCTAGCGCTGGATCACATCGTGCACAACTCTTTCGCCATGCCACACATGGGATCAATTGCCATTACGTGCTCATTTCAGCAACCACTTAAAGCTTCTTGGAGAGGGGTCTTCTGCCAGGCGTATCTGCAATTCCACTGACGCCGGTGGTGGGGCAATCGCCTTGAAGCGTAACTTGCCCTTGCGGTGATGGCCTCCCGGCGGCGCACCCTCCCAGCTTAAGGGCAAATATTGCTTGCCATCCGCAATCAGCGCGGAAGATTTGGCCAGGTCATCGTTCAATGCCTTTGTATGGGTTTCCATTACCACCTCAAAATCCCATGTTCTCGCTTCGCTCGGAGTTTTTTGCAATGTAGCCGTAACTTTTATTTCCCGCTCATTGCTTACTTGCGGCGCATACCCAAGTTCTGCCGCGTTGCTCGCCGCAATGATCCCGGCCATCCCGGAATCATAAATGGAGGAAAAAGCGGCTATTGCCGCAACAGCCAGACCGATCAATTGTTTACGCATTTTTATGCTCCTTGGTAGCTTGAATAACCATCGACGCGACATACAGGATGCCGGCAGCGTTGAAGAACAGACCCAGCCAGAACAGCTCGACCTGGTACTCCGCGACGACAGCGAGAATGCCGGTGACGCCCAGAATCGGCAAGATATTGGTCAGGTAATGCGCGCAGCAGGAAACCATCGCGGCAGTGGAGGTCGTGCCGGATACCGCAACCACTTTGCCTGACGCGCCATGTTGCCCGACGAGATTTTTGAGGTAGGTGTAAAGCCCGACCTGAATGCCGAAGCCCAGCGAAAGAGGCAGGATGAAATACCAGAATGTAGCGAATTGTTCGAGCGCGAAGCCCACCCCCGAAATCAGGCTGACCACTCCAAAATAGATGGCGAGCAATAACGCAAATGCGCCGATTCCAAATTGGAGCGGTCTGACGATTCCCGTTGCCGTTGTGGCCGTCGATCCTTTCTCAAGAGCCATGCCGCATTTGGGGCATGAGCCGGGTGTAGTCTGGCGCACCTCCGGTGCATCGGGCAGGTGTAAATTCCGGTCGGCTGAATAGCGTCTGCCACAACCGGCTTGAGGTATTCAGCGGGGCTTGCCTGAAACTTTTCCAGACAGCGTTGTGAACAAAAATAATAGCGCTCACCCGCATGCTCCACACTATGCCGCGACTCGCTGTCAACCTTCATTCCGCATACCGGGTCTGTGGTAGTGCTCATGGCCTGCTCCTTTCAGGTGCATGAACCGGAAGTTTTACTTCACCGGCAACATTGTAATCGTGCGGCTGCATACATTTCGATGCCACCATTTCGCGTAGTGTAGTCTCTTCGGCCAAAAATGCCTGCACCGCCACCGGATCGAATTGCGTGCCGCTCATTTTGATGATTTCCGCACGCGCCTGGTCGAATGACAGCGCCTTGCGATAGGAACGATCCGAAGTCATCGCGTCCAGCGTGTCGATCAGCGCGAACAGCCGCGCTCCCAGAGAAATCAGCTCGCCTTTGAGCCCGCGCGGATAACCGGTTCCATCGAAATGCTCTTCGTGGCTGAGCACGATTTCTGCGGCTTCTTCCATGCCCGGAATTTGCGCGACGATGCGGTGTCCCTTTTCGGGATGCGACCTCATTTTCAGCCACTCCTCTTCATCGAGCGCTCCTTGCTTCAACAAAATGGCGTCCGCTATCCCGATCTTGCCGATGTCGTGCAGCAGGGAGCCCCAATAAATCTGCCGCAGCCGGCCGGCATCCGCGGTAAAGCGGCGCGCCAGCACCAGGGTATGACAGGCCACCCGTTTGGAGTGGTCGCCGGTTTCATGCTCACGGATATCCAGAGCCTCGGCCAGCGCCTCGGCAAAGGCGGCATTTGCGCGATCCAGAATATCCGTTTCCGCATTCATTCCATTTTCTCCGGTTGCAACCCGAGCCGGTATTGCCGGTCCGGTGAAATGTCCGGGCTAGATCTCATCCAGCAACACCTCGGCACGATGGCGAACCTTGTAGATTTTTTCCACCGGCGACACCGCCACGATGCCGTCTCACACCACGCCGGAGCAGGCGGCCTCCATGATGGCTTGTGCAATCTCATCCGCGCGCCGGGCGGGAACAAATGTTTCCACACGCGCATGGGAGGTTATCCAGTCGCTGTTGTAGAAGTTCTTGTACTCGCCGTAACCATTGACTCTGGTCACGCTGATGCCGGGCACCCCCAACTCGTGCAGGCGTTGTTCCACTTTCCCCAAGGCCTCGCCACGGATAATCGCAATCACTTTACGGAAAGGCATACTCTTCTCTGTTGCCATGACTTTTTCCTCCATACAAATTTCGGATTGTCTCGCTCATAATTTCAATAAATTTCCATAGTGATGTGGCCGGGGTCGTGCCGCCGGTTTTTCTTCAGGCCGCGCGCGAGCAATGTTTCGGTCGTATCGTGCACCATGCCCATATTGCCGCACAGCATCACTTGCGAGTTTTCCGGCGCGAGCGCAAGGTCGGCTCCGGCTTCAAGCCGGCCATCGACAATGGCTTCCGGGATGCGCGCCCGCAGCGCGAAATTCGTATCCTCGCGGCTGACGAAAGGCACGAAACGGAACTGTTCTCCATGCTGTTGCGCGAAGTCGCGGATGGTTTCGCCGTAGGCCAGCTCGTCGGCATGGCGCACCGCGTGTGCCAGTACGATACGCTCGAAGCGCTGCCACGGTTCTCCGGTCTTGAGGATGGAAAGGAACGGCGCGATGCCGGTATGGGTCGAGAGCAGCCACAAATGCCTTGCGTCGGGCACTTCGGCAAGAGTCAGGAATCCGGCGGCCTGCGGTGCGACCCAAACCATATCGCCCGCTTCGAGCACCGCCAGGCGCGAGGTCAACAACCCGCCCGGCACCTCGACGAAATAGAATTCCAGGGGCGCTTCGCCCGGCGCGTTGATGAAAGAATAAGCGCGCGCGGCCCGCTCGCCGTCGATGTCGAGCGCGAGCTTGGTGAACTGGCCGGCCTGGAATGGCACGATTTCTGTTGTGTCCACTTGCAGCGAGTACAGCCGCTCCGCCCAGCGCCGCTTGCCCGTCACCCTGCCTTGTACGAATTTGCTCATCTGCTTCTCCACTTCATCTTAGCCGCAGGCCTTGTCAGCCGCGTAGCCCGCATGAAGCGCAGCGCAATGCGGGGGTGAAGCCGACGTCAATAATGACTTCCCGGATTCCACTTCGTTTCATCCGGGCTACGTTACTAACCGTTTCATCGTTGATTACCTGCGTCCGATTTTGACGATCACCCATACCAAATCTTCCTGTTTGGTCTTCCCCAGTTCAAACTGCACCGCATCGCCCTCCCTGAGACCGTTCAGCAGCGAGGCATTCACCACGCTGAAATCCATCAACATGGCCGACCAGCCGAGCGATTTGATCGGCTCGTGCGCCAGCTTGATGCGCAATCTTGCACGATCCACGGACACCACCTTGCCCGTGCCTTGATGGCTGGCCTGCTCAGTTTCTTTCTGCGCCTCCATCCCTGCCATGGGCTGCGCAGCCAGTGGTAGTGATGCCGCGCTCATCAACAGCAGGGCGATTATCCCAATTCGTTTTTTCATCATATTCTCCATTCGTTACATTCCTGGGCATTTCCAGCGACCGCTTCGACCGCTGCCCGTTTGCAGTCAAAACTTGCACCACCCCTGCACCGCTAATCTTTATGCGGCGGCGTTCCCTGCGCATGGGTATGTCCGGCCTTCCCGGGTGCCGTACCTGCGTCGTCCGTGGCGGGAGTTGCATGACCAGGCTCCGCATCATGTGGATGTTCGCCGTTCACAGTGACTTCATGGCTATGCGCATGAACATCCTCATGAAGCGCATCTTCACCTTGCATGCCGCCATGGCCTGCGCCGCGCTCATGGGCATGCTCCGATCCCTCCGCCCCGGGCATGGACATCACCCCCAGCCCGTGGCGATAGACCAGTTCCGCGCCGTGCCACGCCGTGCTCATCACCAGCAGCCACGCCAGCAGCAGCCCGCCCAGAAAGCCGTACGACGATGCCTTGCCGGAACGGCCGCGCCACACATCCCACGCCGCGAGCGCGAGCAACGCGGTCAATGCGCCCAGCGCCCAATTGCGATGCACTTTCATGGCGACATGGCTCACTTCATCATGCGCAACGCTGTTGAAGGCAAGCCAGCCGAACACGGCTGCAATGAGCGCAAACAACGCTGCGCCCCATAACATCCAGCGCCCCGTCATCAGGCACTGCGCCGCATAAGGCCAGTTTCTGAATGCCGTGCCGATAGCGGTGAAAGCCAGTGCAGCCGTAACAAATGCGATGGGAAAATGCACGAATGCCGGATGAAAATTCGGAATAACTTCGATCATGGTTATTGCTCTCCTTTAACCTCGCGCGCCTTGATCAGCGCATAGATCACCGGTATCACCAGCAGCGTCAGAATTGCGGAAGAGATCATGCCGCCCACCATCGGCGCGGCGATGCGGCGCATCACCTCCGAGCCGGTGCCTGTGCTCCACAGGATGGGAAGCAGCCCGGCCATGATCGCCACCACGGTCATCATCTTGGGTCGCACCCGTTCCACCGCGCCTTCCATGATAGCGGCATGCAGATCGGCCGCACCCGGTTTGCGGCCTTCGCTGGCACAGTGCGCCTGAATTTCCTGCCAGGCGTGTTCCAGATATATCAGCATCACCACGCCGGTTTCCGCCGCGACCCCGGCCAGCGCGATAAGGCCGACCGCCACCGCCACGGACAGGTTGTAGCCGAGCAGCCACAGCAGCCATACGCCGCCGACCAGCGCGAACGGCACCGACAGCATCACGACCAGCGATTCGGTGACGCGTTTGAAATTCAGATACAGCAGCAGAAAGATGAGCAGCAGCGTGACCGGGATCACGATTTTCATCTTCGCTGCGGCGCGCTCCATGTATTCGAACTGCCCGCTCCAGGTGGCATAATAACCGGGCGGGAATTTCACCTGCTCAGCCACCGCACGGCGCGCCTCGGCCACATAGGAGCCGATGTCGCGGTCGCGGATATCCACATAGATGTAGGCTGACAGCAGCGCATTTTCGGTGCGGATGGACGGCGCACCCTTGCCGATGCCGACCTTGGCGAGTTGCCCGAGCGGGATGGTCGCGCCGTCCATAGTTGGCACCAATACTTCGCGCGCGATCTGTTCCGGCGTGCTGCGCAACTCGCGCGGATAGCGCACATTCACGCCGAAGCGCTCCAGCCCTTCCACCGTGGTCGTGACGGTTTCGCCGCCCAGCGCGGTGGCGATCGTATCCTGCACTTCGCCCATCGTCAGCCCGTAGCGCGCAAGGGCTGCGCGATCCGGTTCGATGTTGAGATAGAAGCCGCCGGTGATGCGTTCGGCAAAGGCGCTGGTGGTACCCGGAATCTTTTTGACCACGGCCTCGATGTCCTTGGCTACGCGTTCCATTTCCTCCAGGTTTTTGCCGAACACCTTGATGCCGATCGGCGTGCGGATGCCGGTGGACAGCATGTCGATGCGCGCCTTGATCGGCATGGTCCACGAGTTCGCCACGCCGGGGAATTGCAACGCCTTGTCCATCTCGGCGATCAGCTTGTCGGTGTCCATGCCGGGCCGCCAATCTTCCTGCGGCTTGAGATTGATCACCGTTTCGAACATCTCCAGCGGCGCCGGGTCGGTCGCGGTCTGCGCGCGCCCCGCCTTGCCATACACCGAGGCGACTTCGGGGAAACTCTTGATGATCTTGTTCTGCGTTTGCAACAGTTCCGCCGCCTTGGTGACCGACATGCCGGGCAAAGATGCGGGCATGTAGAACAATGTGCCCTCGTTCAGCGTCGGCATGAATTCGCTGCCCAGCTTCATCGCCGGCCAGGCGGACAACACCATCGCCAGCACAGCAACCGCGATGGTGGTCTTCTTGAACCGCAGCACGGCGGCGATCATCGGGCGGTAGCTCCAGATCAAAAACCGGTTCAGCGGGTTGCGTGCTTCCGGCATGATTTTGCCGCGGATGAACAGCAACATCAGCACCGGCACCAGCGTGACCGACAGCAACGCCGCGCCCGCCATCGCAAAGGTCTTGGTGAAGGCCAGCGGCGCGAACAGCCGCCCTT
>JAUYJO010000166.1 GCA_030700315.1 Gallionella sp. | reverse complement strand
AACGTACCGTTTGGTCATGAGCCTCACGATGATGTAGGTCGGGATTCATCCCGACGGGGTTGGGTTATGCGACGCTCTGTCGGGATGAATCCCGACCTACGAAACCCGCCCCCGGTTCATAAAAGGTACTTTTACAATTTCCGCATCCCTTACATGAAAAATTTCGCCTCACGCCTGATCCGCTGGCAACACAAGCATGGCCGCCACGACTTGCCGTGGCAAGGCGCGGAAGCCTATCGCGTGTGGCTGTCCGAGATCATGCTGCAACAGACGCAAGTCGCCACCGTCATTCCCTATTATCAACGCTTCATCGCCGCATTTCCGAATATCGCCGCCCTCGCTGCCGCAAGCGAGGAGCAAGTGCTCGCGCACTGGAGCGGCCTCGGCTACTACGCCAGAGGGCGCAACCTGCATGCGGCGGCACGGATTATTGTCGAGCGGCATGGCGGTGAATTCCCGCGCCGATACGAACAGATACTCGAACTTCCCGGTATCGGTCGCTCCACCGCCGCCGCGATCTGCGCGCTGGCCTGGCATGAACGGCGCGCAATACTGGATGGCAATGTCAAGCGCGTGCTGGCGCGCTACTGCGGCATTGAGGGATGGACAGGAGATAAGAAAGTAGAGGCACAACTGTGGCAGCAGTCCGAGGCATTACTTCCTTCCACATGCAGAGAGATATCTGGAGTAAACCGCAACATCGCCAGCTACACCCAGGCGCTGATGGACATGGGCGCGACCGTTTGTAAACGCAGCCAACCGAAATGCGGCGAGTGCCCGGTGCAGGCCGATTGCGTTGCCTTACAAACTGACCGTGTGCATGAACTGCCCACGCCACGCCCGCGCAAGGCCGTACCGGAAAGACACGCCCTATTTCTGTTACTGATGCACGGCAGCGACATCCTGCTGGAGAAACGCCCCAGCGGCGGTATCTGGGGCGGGCTGTGGTGTCCGCCGCAGTTTGATGAGGAGGCGGCAGCATGGGCCTGGTGCGCACAGAATGGAATCGAGCCCCGCCATTTACGCGCAGGTAGCAACCCGGCGAAAACGAATAATCAGTGCGCGGTAATTCCACCCTTCAACCACACCTTCTCCCATTTCAAATTGCACATCACGCCTGTGCTGTTGTGCGTGGCGCGCAAACCGCAGCAAGCGCAACAACCGGGCAGCGTGTGGCTGGATGTTGAAGATGCGTTGCAGGCGGCTATCCCTGCGCCAGTGCGGACGATGCTCAACTTGCTGGTGCGAAAAAACCTGTCCTGAAACTCAGGAGAGCCTTGTCGAAGATGGCAGCGCACTACGCCTTGCGCTGGTTATCCGGGTAAACGGCACCAGGAACGCGATGCTTCAGAACCCGAGCGAGGCAAGCAAATCGTCCACTTCATCCTGCCCCGTGACGCTGGCGTCTGCTTTGTGTGCGGGGCCGGCGGTCAACCCTTCGGTTCTGATCAACGAGTCTTTGCTGTCGGGTGCATATTCCTTCAGGATGTCGAGCAGAATGCTCTCGACTTCGACGGCAGCTCCGACGATCTTGTTGACCATTTGCCCGGCAACATCGCGAAACTCCTGCGCTTCCATAATGTGCATCAGGCTGCGATGGATGGCTTCCTCTGCAGCGGCAATCTCGCCGAGCCTGGATATCGTCTCCTCGATCAGTGCCGAATTTTCTGCAAAGGCTGCACACGCCAGCCGATTTGACAGGTCGCTGCATAGGGCACGGTTCGCGCTGGTCAGCGGCAGAGAGGTTTCCACAGCGCTGATGGTTTTTTCCGAAGCATCGTGCATGGACTTGTCGATAAAAGACAGGCGATCACGCGCGTCGGGCATGGTCGAAGCCGATTTTTCCAATTGCCGGGTATGCCCGAGCTCTTTCAGCAGCAGGTGCAAACGGCCCGTGGCCTGACCTATTTTTTCAACATGGGCGGTTCGTGTGTTGCGCTTTTTGCGCGGCATATCGGTAGTCATGGCAAGTCTCACTTTTGCATGGTCTGGAATATCTATTTCAGTTTTTTCGTCCAGCAGCCTGCCAGATGAGTGCTAAGTATGCACGGTGTACTTTGTACTCGTCTAGCACCACGGACACGGTGATGCGGTTGAGGCTGGTGCACAGTCCTGCCAGCGTTTACTTCAGCCCAGCATTTTCCCTGGCCGCTTCGTCATCTTTGCCGTCAGCAGAGCGGCTCATCATGCCTTCATCGTCATCGAGCAATATCCGGCTGGCATCGCCTTCCATATCTTCGTATTGCCCCTTTTTCACCGCCCAGACCAGCACCACGAGAAAGATCAGACCGAAGAACATCATGCCGGGAATCAAGCTGTATATCACTTCCATGAAGTCCTCCCGTTGTGGTTTTTCGAATCAGGGTTTCCTGAACAAAGTGCGGATGCGCGCCGCGTTGCCGATCACTATCAGCGAGCTGATCGGCATGGTAATCGCCGCCACCAGCGGCGTCACCAGCGCCAGCACTGCCAGCGGCACCATGATAGCGTTATAAACGAAAGACAGCCCGATGTTCTGCTTGATGGTGCGCAGGGTGCGGCGCGACAGCAGGGTGGCCAGGCGCACCTTGTCCAGTTCGTTGTGCATCAGCACGATGTCGGCGCTTTCCACCGATACATCCGTTCCGGATCCGAGCGCGATGCCGACATCGGCGCGGATCAGCGCGGGCGCGTCGTTGATGCCGTCGCCCACCATCGCGACCACCGCGCCGCGCTGCTGCAATTGCCGGATCACCCTATCCTTGTCCTGCGGCAATACTTCGGCGATGACTTCCATGCCGCCCAGTTGGCGCGCAATGGCTTCGGCGACCGGCTTGCGGTCGCCGGAGAGCAGGGTCACCTCGATGCCCGCCGCGCGCAGTTCGCCGATCAATTGCCGCGCATCGCCGCGCAGTTTGTCAACCAGCGCGAACACGGCCAGATGCGCGCCGCCCAGCGCGACATGCACGCAGCTCATCGCCTGCGCTTCCAGCTCGTGCGCCTGTGCCTGTAACCCCGCATCGAGCGCGATGCCGCACCGCGTCAGCCATTCGGCGCTGCCCAGCAGCACCGGTTGCCCGACCGCTTCCGCCTCTATGCCCAAGCCCGCAGTTGCCCGAAATCCGGATACGGGCATATCACGATAATTCAACTGCTGCGTTTCTGCCTCAGCAACAATCGCCTTGGCCGCGCTGTGCTCGCTGTAGCGTTCCACTGCCGCCGCGTTGCGCAATATATTTTCCTTGGATATGCCGGGCGCGACATGCAGTTGCGCGACGCTCATCTTGCCTTCGGTCAGCGTGCCGGTCTTGTCGAACACGAAATGGGTCACTTTGGACAAGGTTTCCAGCACCAGCCCGTTCTTGATCAGAATGCCGTGCTTTGCGCCGAGGCCTGAGGCTACCGCAATCGACATCGGCGTCGCCATGCCCAGCGCGCAGGGGCAGGTGATGATCAGCACCGAGGTAGCCGCCATCAGCGCGATCTCGAAATCTTCGCGGTTCCAGACAAGAAAGGTCAGCGTCGCGCAGATCAGCGTGACCAGCACGAACCATGGCACGATGGTGTCGGCGAGGCGCTGGATCGGCGCCTTGGAAGATTGCGCCTCTTCGACCAGACGGATAATTTTCGCCAGCGTCGTATCCTGTAACAGGGTGCGCACCTCCACCAGCAGCGCGCCGCTGGTGTTCAGCGTGCCGGCGGAAACTTGTGCACCGACCGATTTGTTCACCGGCGCGGATTCCCCGCTCAGCATGGATTCGTCTATTGAGCTGTGCCCCTCGATCACGACACCGTCCACCGGCACCTGGTAACCCGGTTTGATCAATACCCGATCGCCTGGTTTGACACCGCGTATCGGCGTCATCTGCTCCTCGCCCTCGCGCATCACGATCGCCACGCGCGGCTGCAATTCCATCAGCCGTTTGGTGGCAGAAATGGCCTGATGGCGGAACATGCCTTCCAGGTAGCGGCCGATCAGGATCACGAAAATCAAATTGGTGACGGTGTCAAAATACACCTCGCCGGTTTTGCTGGCGCCGACCGTGACATACAGCGAATAGGTGTAGGTGACGCTCAGGCCGAGGGCGATCGGCAAGTCCATGGTCAGGCGACCGCCGCGCAGCCCGCCGAATGCGCCACGAAAAAACGGGTAGCCCGCATACAGCAGGGTCGGCGTGGCCAACGCCAGGCCGATCCAGTGGAAGAAATCGCGGAACTCGTCCCGGTTCGCGCCGCTGTACAGCGCGAT
>JAUYJO010000165.1 GCA_030700315.1 Gallionella sp. | reverse complement strand
AACGTACCGTTTGGTCATGAGCCTCACGATGATGTAGGTCGGGATTCATCCCGACGGGGTTGGGTTATGCGACGCTCTGTCGGGATGAATCCCGACCTACGAAACCCGCCCCCGGTTCATAAAAGGTACTTTTACAATTTCTGCATCACTAAGATACTGCCCATGTACTTACGCGAGAGCAAACAACGAAGGGCGGATGGCAGCGTCGTAACCTACCTGCAACTGGCGGAGAACGTCTGGGATGCCGGCAAGGGAAGGTCGCAAGCCAGCATCGTTCATAACTGCGGACGCGCCGACGACCCCGAAGCCATCGAGCGTCTGCGTCGGCTGGCCAAGAGCATCCTGCGCCGATGCTCGCCGGAAGAGATCGTCGGCACCGGCAGCGCTGGCACCTGATCTGCGCCTGGCCCTACGGCGGCCTCTACGTCCTCGAAGCCATCTGGAAGCAACTCGGCATCGATGCCATCGTGCGGCAACAAGCCGTCGCGCGGCGTCTCGGGTTCGATGTCGAACGCGCCCTGTTCGCCCTGACAGCCAACCGCGCCTGCGCCCCCGCCTCGAAACTCTACTGTCACGAGCAATGGCTCAAGGAAGACACACACATCGAAGGGACGGGGGAACTTGAGCTGCACCAGCTCTACCGCGCCATGGACTTCCTGGAGGCGAACAAGGAGGCCATCGAACAAGCCCTCTTCTACCGGGTGGCCGACCTGCTCAATCTGGACGTGGACGTGATCTTCTACGACACCACCTCGCTGCACTTCGAGATCGACGGGGAAGACGAAGGCGACAAGGACGGGCAGGTTCGCGGCAGCGCCCCCGCCGGCAAGAAGGCCTACGCGGCTCTCCGCAAGCGGGGCCACAGCAAGAACGGGCGCGGCGACGCACCGCAGATCGTGGTCGGCCTGGCGGCCACCCGGGACGGGTTCCCGGTGCGCCACTGGGTGTTCCCCGGCAACACGGTCGACGTCACCACCGTCGCCCGTGTCAAGAAAGACCTCAGCGGCTGGCAACTCACCCGCTGCCTCTTCGTGGGCGATGCCGGAATGGCCTCGCAAGCCAACTTGCAGACGCTATCCAAAGGGGGTGGCAAGTACCTGCTGGCGATGCCGATGCGGCGGAGCGACGAAGTTACCGAGGAAGTGTTATCGCGTCCGGGGCGCCACCGCGCCGTGGCCGACAACCTGAAAATCAAGGAAGTCGTCGCAGGCGATGGCGAGAAACGGCGGCGCTATACGGTCTGCTTCAATCCGCTGGAGGCAAAACGCCAGAAGGCGCACCGCGAGGATCTGCTCGGGGAGCTGGAAGCGGAACAGGCCAGCCTGTCCGATCTGGCCGGAGCGGGCCACACGAAACGGGTCTGTGCCTTGCGCACCAGCGCCCGCTACGGGCGATTGCTGAAGGAAACGAAACGGGGTCTGGCGATCGACCGCCAGGCGGCGGCCGAACTGGAGCGCTTCGAAGGCAAGTTCGTGATGCACAGCAACGACGACACGCTCACGGCGGAAGATATGGCGCTGGGCTACAAACAGCAGCAGCGGGTGGAAGAGGCCTGGCGGACGATGAAGTGCGGCCTGAAGATGCGCACAGTGGAACACCGGGCGCCGCACCGTATCCACGCGCATATCGCCATCTCCGTGCTGTCCCTCCTGCTCGAGCGCACCATCGAGCACGCTTGCCAGGATACGTGGCGCAATATCCGGGATGATCTGAAACATATCCAGTTGGCGCAATTGTCCAGCCCCAATGGCCGCGTCTGGCAGGTGACCGAGCCTTCCGCAAATGCGGTCAACAGATTGAAAACGTTGAAAATAAAACCGCCAAAGCCGACCCTGAGCCTCGATTGAGCGCCTTCCCCGCCTAGATACACACCGATTTCGGCAACATCGCCGTACGCCTTGCGCTGCGCGGCTTTCCGAGCAGTGTGTTACTGGGGGGGTCAAAGTCGGGTGGCGGGGTTTTTCACTTTGTCTTTCGCAAAACAATCGAGCAAATTTTTGTATCTACTCAGGCAGATCGAAATAGCGTCAAATAGAGTCGCTATTCCGTGCTTAAAGAAATGGCGGCAGATGCCGATAATACTGACTGCACAAGTAGCGGCGCTGACTGCCCAAGTTGCCGGACTCGAAGGCCGCCTGGCGAAGAACACGCAACTCCAGCAAACCGCCCTCCTCGGACGTGCCGGACAAAACCAAGCCGAAGCCGCTGCGCCAGGCAGGTCAGAAGCCGACGGGCGGACAGTCTGGCCACACGAGCCGCACACTGAAACAAGTCGAGCAGCCGAACCACATCAAGCGCCACTTCCCGCAGGGCCATTGCACCGCCTGCCATCTCACATTGGCAGATGCGGTCGTGGTCGAGGCTCGCCAAGTGTCAGACATCCCGCTCCTGCGCCACGAAGCCACCGGACGCCAGGTTTTCGAAGCGCGTTGCACCTGCGGCAAGGTACACCGGGGCGAGTTCCCCAAAAACGTTTCGGCATCGGCGCTGGCGGACGACCTGTTCGGCCTGCAGATATCTGACGCCACGGTACTGGCGATCAACAAGGAAGCCCGTGCGTTGCTCGCGCCAACGGTGGCCGCCATCTGTTGGGCGCTCAAAACGGTTCCCGTCGACCACGCCGACGAGACCGGGATGCGCGTGGCGGGCAAGCTCCGCTGGCTGCACGTTCTGGCCACGCCCGCGCTGATCTGGCTCGGCAGTCACGCGAACCGGGGCAAGCGAGCCTTCGATGCCTTCGGGATTCTGGTCACGTTCGTGGGTACGCCAGTTCACGATGGCTGGCAATCGCAATCGCTATCGCGATCTGGCCTGCCTGCATGCGCTGTGCAACGCCCACCACCTGCGCGAACTGACCTACCTCTTCGAGGAGATGGGGCAGGCCTGGGCCGAGCGCCTGATCGACCTGCTGGTCGAGGCCTGTCATGAAGTCGAGGCCTTCGGCAAGCGCGGCAGAACCGGGCAAAGCGAGGCGCTAAATCTCATCTACCGCTTGCGCGTCCATGCCGACGATGTCTGGCGCTTCATTGCCGATCACGGTGTCACCTTCCCCAACAATATCGCCGAGCAGGCCGTGCGCATTCCCAAGGTCAAACAGAAAATATCCGGCGGCTTCCGCACCGCGAACGGCCTCGAAACCTTTTGCACGATCTGCTCGTATCTGGATACCCTACACAAACAGGTCGGCAATCTCTTTCACGCGCTTTCCCTGACCTTCCAGGGCAACACGCCCCAGCCCCACTTCGCCTGAATGCAGATCGTGGCGGTGGTGGCTACCTGAGTCGTTACTATTTTTCCAGCTCTTTGGCCCACGCGGAAACATGGCGCTTGTCGCGCGGATTGTCCGTCTGGTTGCGCGTCGGCGAGAAGAACAGGCCTGGCGCGTGCAAGAGTTTGCTGATGGGAAAGATGAGCATCAGCCCAGCGACTAGCAACAAATGCAGATACAGGATGAAATCGGCGGGCAAGGTATGGATGCCGAAATGCATCAAGCCGAGAAAGAATCCTTTGACCGCGATGACGTCGGTATGTACCGCGAATTGCATCAGCAGGCCGGAAGCGGCAATCGCGATGAGCAAGACCAGCATCAGGTGATCGGACGGCGTCGATATGTAGCGTATGCGTTCGACGAACAGGCGGCGCGCCCACAGCCCGCTCAACGCCAGCAGCAGGGTGATTCCGGCGTACAGGCCAAACGGCTGGAGAAGTGCAACCCAGCCCCATACCGGCTCAGTGAAGTAGCGCAGATGGCGCAGGAGCACCAATAGAAGACTGGCATGGAACAGCCAGCCCAAGCCCCAAGTCCACAAGCTGGCCTTGAACAGGCTTTCGAATAACACCACCTCGCGCGCCATGCGCAACACCACTCCGCCCGGTGTGGTCGGCGCAGGCGTGGTCGGAATTTTCAGCGGCGCAGGCGTGCGCGCATAAACATTGATGCGGTAGAGCAATCCCACAACGAGCGCCAGCGTCGCTAGATAAAACAGGATCGCAATAATCATGCTTGCCATGTGAGCGCCCTACCGGTGATGCTGACTGCAGGCTGATCGTAGGGCGGAAAAGCGCAACGCCTTCCGCCGAATGGGGTTTTCATCCGGCGGATAACGCGGAACCTGTCCTGAGCGTAGCCGACGGACTCATCCGACCTGCATTTTTCAGTTATCGCAATTAACGTCACGGTATGCTTCCCTTGGTTCATGGGACTCAATTCGGGCGAAAAATGGCGAGTTTCACGTTAAATGCAGCCGGTGGGCTTGGGAAGGCCGGCGATTTTGCATGCCTGCTTGCCTGGGCCATACGGGAACAGGCCGTACAGGTATTCGCTGTTGCCCTTTTCCGCGCCAAATTTTTTGCCGATCGCCTTGGTCAGCACGCGCACAGCGGGGGCGATTTGATATTCATCGAAGTACTCGCGCAGAAAATTGACCACTTCCCAATGCTGGTCGGTCATGGTGATATTTTCGGTTTGCGCCATGAAGTTTGCGACTTCGGTATTCCAATCCGCCAGGTTGGTCAGATAACCTTCTTCATCAGTTTCGTAGGTCTTGCCGTCGACTTCGATATTAGCCATGCTAGTTCTCCTTATTAACAATCGGTTGGTTATATACAACTACAGATTCTTGTAGCGGAGAAGAGCCCTTCTCCCTGAAGCCTCCTCCCTGCCCTCACCCGCGCTGCTGAAGAGGGGACAAACGAGAAAGGCAATCTTAATTCCAGCAAACGAATCGCTACGCGAACTTCATCTTACAGCCAGGATTGGCAGGTTTTGTTGCTTGCGGTCAGGTCGACAAAGCCGCCATAGTCCACCGGCGAGACGCCTTCGATGAGGCTACCGGCCATGCCGCGCGCTTCGAGGTCAGGCATCAGGACGTATATCTTGAAGCGCCCCATTGCCGCCCGCAACTTGTCTGCTGCTGCGCTACCGGAGGTGGCCGCATAAACCGCATCCTCGATAAGCAGGACATCCCCGCCCGTTGCGGTATTCAGGCAGCTTTCCAGTGCACTGTCGGTAAAGGGCGATCTGTTAATGATGTGCAGCATGTTGTTCTCCACTAGAAACTCAAAACCACGTCTTGCTCATCCATCAGTGCGCCCATTTCGGCGCGGCTGAGCAGGGTAACGCCCACCAGCAAATCTGCCTCGGTCAGTCCGCGTGCCTCCATGGATTCCCTGTCGACGTACAGTTTCTCGATGTCGTAATCCTCCAGCGCACGGTAGGCGGGGGAGAAATTCTTGGTCTCGATCCCTTTGGTCTGCTGGCCCTTTTTCAACTGGTACACGCCATCATCCAGAAACACCAGCGACACGTCCTGGTCGAACGCGGCGGTAATCAGCACCACTTCCAGCGCTTCCAAAGCATAAATTGTGCCGTAAGGTGCCTTGCGGTTGACGAACATGAATTTTTTAATGTCGCTCACGGTTCCTCTCCCTCAATCGCCAAAGGTGACCAAACGCTCGGATTTGATACCGGCTTCCACCAGCTGCCCAAGCCCTGAGATGCGGAATCCCTTGGCCAGGTTCTCCTCCTTGATACCACGGCGCAGCGCAGCCGCGACACAGACCACCAGGTCAACTTTGTGCTCCTCCGCGAGCTTGCTCCAGCGGTTCACGATATGGCGATCATCCTGCGGCGGCTCGGTCAGCTTGGAGGCATTGTTCACCCCGTCGTGATAAAAAAACACGCGCCACACCTCGTGGCCTTTTTCGATCGCCGCCTTGCAGAACAGGTAGGCCGAATCGCTGGCCTGATGCTGGTACGGCCCTTCATTGATGACGATACCGAATTTCATCTGGGTCATCCTAAAATTTGTTATAGGTCGGGTTTGAACCCGACACCTCCAAATGTCGGGCCGAAGCCCGACCTGCGTTCAGAAACGAATGTGCGTCGACGCGTTCAGATTGGCACGCGAACCGCGCCAGTCATCGATCAGGTACTTGGTAAACGGCAGCCCGGTTTTCTCGAAGAAACGCGGCCAGCCGATACGCTCGATCCAGTCGGCCATGCGCTCCCACGGGCGGGCATCCGCCTTGTACACGCGCAGGATGTTTTTCACTGCATCCGATACTTCCGGCCAGCGCGGCGGGTGGTTGGGAATGCCGGAGGCAACCATCTTCATGAAGGTCGGCTTGCCGCGCGCGTTGGAATTTTTGCCACCCACCCAGATCGCAAACTTGGAATTTTCCGGGTCGTTGATTTGCATCGGCGGGCAGGGCGGGTAACAAGCGCCGCAGCACATGCATTTGGATTCGTCGATCTCGAGCGACGGCTTACCGTTCACCATCGCCGGGCGGATCGCCGCCACCGGGCAGCGCGCCACCACAGTCGGCCGTTCGCAGACATTGGCGACCAGATCGTGGTTGATCACCGGCGGCTTGGTGTGCTGGATGATGATCGCGATGTCTGCCTGACCGCCGCAATTAATCTCGCAGCAGGAGGTGGAAATATGCACACGGTTGGGCATCTCCTCGCGCTTGAATTCATCATACAACTCATCCATCAACGCCTTGACCGCGCCGGAGGCATCCGTACCGGGAATGTCGCAGTGCAGCCAGCCCTGGGTATGCGAAATCATCGACACCGAATTGCCGGTGCCCCCTACCGGAAAGCCGTTTTTCTCCAGTTCCGCGATCAGCGGCGCGACTTTTTTCTCGTCTGACACCATGAACTCGATATTGGAGCGGATGGTGAAACGCACGCGGCTTTCGGCAAACTTGTCGGCGATGTCGCACAGCTTGCGGATGGTGTAAACATCCATCTGTCGCTGCGTGCCGGCGCGCACGGTCCAGATTTCGTCGCCGCCGTGCGCGACATGATGCAGCACGCCGGGGCGCGGACGGTCGTGATATTTCCAGTCGCCGTAGTTTTTCAGCATCAACGGATGCAGATATTTCTTGCTGTCGGGTACGCCGGTTTCTTTCGGCTTGCGCATTTGCACGGGTGCATTCATGTTCTATCTCCAGAGTTGGAAAGCTCGCGTAGCGATTCGTTTGCCTCCTCTCCCGCTTGCGGGGTAACCAGCGACTTGCCCGCTTGCGGGCTTAGTCGAATGGCTAGTTGTCCCATCAGAGGATTGAGGTGGGGGAAACGAGCATTAACGAGATTCATTGTTAGATGATTTTTGATTCTCGTTAGGCGGCTTGTTGCTTTTTTGCATTGGAATCTTTTTTGGCATTTATCCGGGCGACTTCTTCGTCCCAACCGTCGGTGCGGACGTAAGGGTTCATGCGCGGCGAATTGACCATGGCCGGATCGACATCGATCTCCATCGCTTCGAGAAAAGCGGCCAAACCGATGCGCTCGATCATCTCGCCGGTGCGTTCATGCTCCAGCGCGTTATCGGCAAAGAAATCGATGGTGCGCTGGCCGAGATCGACCAGCTTTTCCATATCTTCATCCGTTTCCAGTTTCATGAACGGGATGATTACCGTTCCCATCAGGTCGCCGATCTTCAGGGTGCGTTTGCCGCCCACCAGAATGGTCGCGCCTTTGTCCTTGCCGGGAGCCAAGGCGCCGGTCATCACGTTGATGCAGTGCATGCAGCGCACACAGTCCTGGTTGTCGATCTCGATGGCGTGTGTGTCGCTGACTGCCACACTGGAGATGTGCTCGCCGCTCTTGATCTTCTTGATTTCCTTGACCTGAAAAGTCTTGGTCGGGCAACGCGCGACAATATCGTTCACCAGTTCGTCCATGCCATGCTTGGCAAACCACTTCTTCGCCAGTGCCTCGTCGGTGCGGATGTTGTCGCGCCAGGTGCCGATCACGGCCATGTCGGAACGCTGGATCGAATTCATGCAGTCGTTCGGGCAACCGGAAAACTTGAACTTGAACTTGTAAGGCAGGGCGGGGCGGTGAATGTCGTCGAGGAAGGTGTTGATCACCAGGCGGTGCGCCTTGCCTTCGTCGTAGCAGGATTGTTCGCAACGCGCCGCGCCGACGCAGGACATTGAGGTGCGCACCGCCGGGCCAGCCCCGCCCATATCGAAACCCATTTCATTGATTTCATCCCAGGCTTTTTGCACGTTTTCGGTGGTGCAGCCCTGCAGCATGATGTCGCCGGACTGTCCGTGCAGCGCGATCAGGCCGGAGCCATGTTTCTCCCAGACATCGCAAAATTTGCGCAAGGTATCGGTATCGTAGTGCATACCGGGCGGAGGCATGATGCGCAGGGTGTGAAACTCGGCAGAATCCTTGTACACCGGCTGACCGCTTTCATCCTTGAGCTCGGTAAAGCGCGGAATCACTCCGCCGCCATAACCGAACACACCGACCGTGCCGCCCTTCCAGTATCCCTTGCGGGTCTGGTACGAGGTCTCCAGTTGACCCAGCAGGTCAACCACGTAATCTTTTTCCTTGGCCAGATTTTTCAGGCCGGTCACAAAACTGGGCCACGGGCCGGACTCGAGTTGGTCGAGGTTGGGGGTGTCATGCAGCTTTTTAGCCATAATGCCTTCCTTTCAATCGTGTTGCGCCGCGCTTGGCAGCCCGGCTGGGCTAGAATCTCGGGTTCGCATGGGTTCTGTTCTTACGGAACGTCCCAATTTCTTGAATGTTAGGCATACTACGTGGCAAGTTGCAGTCAAACTATTACCCGTAGCGGCTATCCGAGGTAACTCTAAAGAGTGATACCTTACGCTACATCGGTAGTATTCCAAAGCAGGCCGTATTGCGGATAGACTTGCACAATTCATCGTCGTCGCCGATTCGTCCTTACGGTACGGCCAATATTAAAGAGGCAGGCATGGCGCAAATCACCGAACTGAGCAAGATCAAGGTTCCCCTGGGGGGACAGCAAATCGAGCTGCAGCAGATCGACCATGCGGAAGACGGCATGAGCCTGTTGCGCATCCGCATCCGCGAAAGCCGGCGTTTTACCATTTTCGATATCGACCCGGACACGGCGGAGCAATGGGCGCGCGCCATGCAAAGCTGGGCCGATGCGCAAAGGCGCGCATGAGCGCTACGCGCCCCGCAATGATGGACAGGGTGTTCGAGGCAAGCGCTGAAACGCTGCCGCCCGCTTATCCTTTTGCGTTGTGGGCGGAACTGGTGCGCCATGTGCCGCAACTGGCAGGCGACGAATCGGTTGGCGTATTGCCGTTGCGCACCGCGGAGAGCGGCGCGGATTTATTGCTGCCCAGGCGCGCCAAACTGGTGCTGCGCCTGCCGCAAAACTTGATGCAGGCTGCCGCCGCGCTGTCCGGTGCAAGCCTGGATATAGCGGGCAGCACCCTGCGGCTGGGCATCAGTCAGCCCCGGCAGATGCAACCCCACCCGACCCTGCATGCACGGTTGGTGACGGGAGCGGATGACGAAGTGGCGTTCATGGAAGAAATGCGCGCCTCGTTAAGCGCCATGGGTATCGAGGCCGGGTTGATCTGCGGCAGAAGCGCATCGCTGGTGCAGGCAGGCCGCGCGCTGACCGGCTACAGCCTGGTGGTGCATGACCTCAGGCCGGAGGCTTCGTTACGCCTGCAAAGCGCTGGGATGGGAGAGGGGCGGCATTTCGGTTGCGGCATATTTGTGCCTTACAAGGTCATCTCCGGCTTAACGTGAAACTCGCGCAGCGATCGTTTGCCTCCTCTCCCGCTTGCGGGAGAGGATTGAGGAGAGGGAAACGGGTATGGCAGTTTCGTTCATCAGGTGTGGCTACTGCCATGCCCGTTGGGATGACATTTCTTGTTTATTGGTAAATGGGAGGAAGAAAATGGGTTACGTAATAGCTGGAAATGAACTGGAAACCGATATCGACGGTTATCTGCTGGAACCGGATTACAGCGAAGAAGCGGTCGGCGTGATTGCGGCGGCAGAGGGCATTGAACTGACGCCCAAGCACTGGGAGGTTGTCAATTACATGCGCGAAGAATACCGCGAACACGGCCATACGCCCAATTTCCGCAACATGCTGAAGGCCATCAACGAGTTCTGGCCGGAAGCGGACAGCAAGGCGTTGTACGACCTGTTCCCGCTGGGCCCGGCCAAGCAGGCAGCCAAGGTTGCCGGCTTGCCGCAACCTTACGGCAAGGGCGGCTATTGAAACTCGCACAGCGAAACCCCAACCCCCTCCAACTCCCCCTTGTCAGGGGGAGAGACTGGACTCCTCCCCTGATAAGGGGAGGCTGGGAGGGGTTTGGAGTTCGGCGTAAAACGTAAAGCAACTATTCGAAATATTTTATAGCCAGGGGTGGCTATTTCCATGCACGTTAGCTGGATTCCCACTTTCACGGGAATGACGCGACTTATGGATTATTGGGGTTTCATCATCAGGGTGGGCGCGATTGCCGTACCCGTTTAAGGAGATCGAAATGGATGAATTGGTCAACGTAGTGCTCGACATGAAAGGGCTCTCATGCCCCAGGCCGCTGATCGGCGCAAAACGCATGGTCGACGAACTGGGCGCGGGCCAGGTATTGCTGCTGATATCGGATTGTCCCGGCACGCAGGATGATCTGTTTGCCTGGGCGGAATATACCGGCAACCGGATACTGAAGACCGAACGGATGCCGGAGGGCGGCACCGGCTACCACATCCAGAAGGGAACCAGCACAAAACACCCCGTCGCCAACGTCACACTGGACATCCGTGGTGCGGTTTGCCCCGGCCCAATCGTCGAAGCGAAAAAACTGCTCAACGGGATGCAAACCGGCGAAGTATTGAAGCTGGTCAGCGACTGCCCCGGCGTGCAATCCGACATCGAAGGCTGGGCTGCGGCCACCGGCATGACCTTGCTGGAGAACATCGAGGTATCGGCCGGCGTGCATGAGTTCTACATCCGCAAAGGTTGATGTGCGCATAAAAAGCCGCTGGTTCAAAGAAGGCCGCAATCACACTCCCGAGGAGTTGGCGGGTTCGGTTGCCTTCGTCATCTGGCGCATCGCCGATAACGCATTGAAGAACACGCGCAAGGCAAATTTCGGCATTGCGGTCGGCGCGCAGTATTTCGCCTTTCTCGCCGAGTTTCTGATATTCCTGATCCAGGTCGCCGACCGCATCGTCTTCCGCCGTCTGTCGGCGGAAGATCGGACCGGCTTCACCGGCATCCTGGCAAACCGCGTGGCGGAAACTTATGCCGAGAACCGCAGCCGTTTGCTGGGCGGCAGCCCCGAGGAGACCAAGCAGCGCTTCATCGACCAGGTCAACCAGCGCGCCGACGGTTACGCCGATTTCGATTATGACGAGGATGGCCCCGCGTTCAACTTCACCCGTTATCTCGGTTATTGCATGAACCAGGTCATGGACGAACAGGACAGCCGCTGGGTCGTCGACCAGATGATGAGCATCGAAGCGCCGGAAGCCGTGGGCATGATCGACAAGACCCTGCGCAACCTGCTCGATACCGAACCACGCCAGCCACGCCGCCACGCTGCGGCCACAGGCGGCGACTGAAATATGTCGGGCCCGTTCGCTTTCGAGGATGGTGATACTTATTTGCGCTGGCGCGACCGCAAGCTCGCTGCCGCGCCGCGTTCCGTTGACGACCTGATCGTCGAGGTGCGCGATCCGCGCCAGCTTTCCCCCAGCGAACATGCCGCACTGGCAGAGCGCGTCCGGCACTGCAACATGGCGATTTACGTTGGCTCACCGGAGATGGAAGACACCCTCATCACGCGCCTGCTCGGACGGCAATTCGGCCTCGAACGCCTCGATGCCAACTGGCTGGCTGGCGAGGATGGCGTCTCCGCAATTGGTGTGTCTGGCAACGGCACACGACAGCATTACATCCCGTACACCGACCGGCCGATAAAATGGCATACCGACGGTTATTACAACCCGCCGGAGCGACAGATACGCGGCATGGTGCTGCACTGCGTGCGCCCCGCAACAAGCGGCGGCAACAACCGCCTGATGGATCACGAGATGGCCTGCCTGCTGTTGCGCGATACTGACCCGGAGCATGTGCGCGTCTTGATGCAGCCCGATGCGATGCTCATCCCGGAACGGGTGGATGAAACCGATGGCGTGCGTCCGGCGCAAAGCGGGCCAGTGTTCTCCGTGGACAAGGGCGGCAACCTGCACATGCGCTATACCGCGCGCACCCGCAGCATTGTCTGGAAACAGGATGCGGCGACCTTGGCCGCCGTGGCTGCGCTCGAAAACCTGCTGTCCTCCGCGTCACCCCACATTCACCACGCCCGGCTCGCTCCCGGCATGGGCTTGCTCTGCAACAACGTGCTGCACGACCGCGCTGCTTTTGCCGATGACGACGCCCATCCCCGCCTGCTGTACCGCGCCCGCTACCTGGATCGGATCGCGGCATGAAGCTCTGCGAATACCCCGTGCCGGAGCTGTTCGTCAAACAATCAACTCAAGGAGATTTTCATGGAATCAACCAGTAGTTTATTGCCCACGCTTGATGCCGAAGGCTATCTGGTCGAACCGGCGGAATGGAACGAATCCGTTGCGCTCGAGCTGGCGAAGCGCGCCGGTATCAATATGGAAGAAGACCACTGGGACGTGGTCCGTTTCATGCGCCAATATTACGAGGAACATCAGGTCGCCGCCGATGTGCGCCATGTGAGCAAACACCTTGCGGAGCGCTATGGCAGCGGTGCCCGCAACCGAATTTTTGAGCTATTCCCCTATGGCTATGTCGCCCAGGCCTGCAAGATCGCCGGGATGAAGCGCCCCAGAGGATGGAGCACTGGCTGATTTTGATACGCGCAAAAAGCCCGGCCGCACAGCGGGCTTTTTGTTCTACTCAAAATGTATCTACTCAGGCAGATCGAAATAGCGCCATTCTTTCGGCCCGCTTCGGGCATCTTCCACTTTAAACACCTTCCAATTGTGCGGCTCCTCGCAGCCAGTTACAATGCCGCCATGTCCGATTTCAATCTTACCCATCATTTCCTGATTGCCATGCCCGCCATGCAGGAGGGAGCTTTTGCCGGCACGTTGACTTATGTGTGCGAACACAACGAGAACGGCGCGCTGGGTATTGTGGTGAATCGCCCGCTCAGTCTGACGCTGGGCGAGATGTTCGATCAGATCAACATCCCCTTGCACCAGCCCAGGCTGGAAAAAATGCCGGTGTATTTCGGCGGACCGGTGCAGACCGAACGCGGCTTCGTGCTGCACGACGCGCCGGGAAACTGGCAATCTACCCTGCGCATCAACAGCAATCTGGCGCTGACCACCTCCAGAGATATTCTCGACGCGGTCGGGCAGGGAGAGGGGCCGCGCCACCTGATCATTACCCTGGGCTACGCGGGTTGGGATCAGGGGCAACTGGAACACGAGATAACCGAGAATGCCTGGCTGACCATGCCCGCCTCCGAACATATCCTGTTCGACTTGCCGCCCGAGGAGCGCCTGCCCGCGGCGATGGCACTGCTCGGCGTGAGTTACGCCTCGCTGGTCGAAAACGCCGGGCATGCCTGAACACGCATCGGTTTTCGTTGCACAGGGTACGCTCCTCGCATTTGATTTTGGCACCAGACGTATCGGTGTCGCAGTCGGTAACACGCTGTTGCGCCGCGCCAATCCGTTGACTACCATCGATGATGAAAAGACCGATACGCGCTTCGCCAGCATCGCGGCGCTGCTCGCCGAATGGCAGCCAAGCGCGCTGGTGGTTGGGCTGCCGGGCAACGACGACGGCACGCCGCACGAGCTGACCGCGTTGTGCCGCCGCTTCGCCAACCGCCTCAAGGGGCGGTTTAATTTGCCGGTAGTCTTGGTCGACGAGCGTTATACTTCGCTCGCCGCAAGCGCGCAGTTGAATGAAGAAGGCATCCGTGGCAGGAAGCAAAAAACTCTGATCGACCAATATGCCGCACAGCAGATTTTACAGGCGTATTTTGATGAACCCGCAGCGGGACTGATCGTATGAAAAATCCGCAACTCAACAAGCACGGCGAACTCCAGCATTTGCTGACTACCGAGGGCTTGCCCGCCGCCATCATGCGCGACATTCTCGACCGCGCCGCGACCTTTCTCGACGCCGGCGGACACGAGATCAAGAAAGTCCCGCTGCTGCACGGCAAGTCGGTGTTCAACGTATTCTTCGAGAACAGTACGCGCACCCGCACCACCTTCGAGATCGCCGCCAAGCGGCTGTCGGCGGATGTGGTCAACCTCAACATCGGCTCCTCCTCCACCAGCAAGGGCGAGACCCTGCTGGATACCGTGGGCAACCTGTGCGCGATGCATGCCGACATGTTCGTGGTGCGCCACGCGCAAAGCGGCGCGGCGCATTTCATCGCCCGGCATGTCGCGCCGGACGTGCATGTCATCAATGCAGGCGACGGCCGCCACGCGCACCCCACGCAGGCGCTGCTGGACATGTTCACCATCCGCCACTACAAGAAGGAATTCCACAACTTGCGCGTGGCGATCATCGGCGACGTGCTGCATTCGCGCGTGGCGCGTTCGCAGATCCACGCGCTGACCACGCTCGGCGTGCCGGAAGTGCGCGTCATCGCGCCCAAGACGCTGCTGCCGACGATGGTCGAAAACCTCGGCGTACATGTCTATCACGACATGGTGCAGGGCTTGCGTGAGGTGGACGTGGTGCTGATGCTGCGCTTGCAGAACGAGCGCATGGCGGGCGCGCTGCTGCCCAGCGCGCAGGAATATTTCAAATACTACGGCCTGACCCAGGAAAAACTGGCGCTGGCCAAATCCGATGCCATCGTGATGCACCCCGGGCCGATGAACCGCGGCATCGAAATCGACTCCAGCGTAGCGGACGGCGCGCACTCGGTGATCCTGTCGCAGGTGACGTTCGGCATCGCGGTGCGCATGGCGGTGATGAGCATGTTGGCGGGGAAAGCACAATGAACATCCAGATCAAGAACGGGCGGCTGATCGACCCGAAGAACAACCTCGACGCGCAGCAAGATTTGTTCATCGCGGCTGGCAAGGTAGTTGCTGTCGGCATCGCTCCGGCTGGTTTCGTCGCAGATAAAGTCATTGATGCTACCGGGTTGGTGGTCATACCCGGCCTGATCGACCTGGCCGCGCGGTTGCGCGAGCCGGGCTACGAATATATGGCGACTATGGAATCGGAAATGGAAGCGGCGGTAGCGGGCGGCATCACCAGTCTGGCCTGCCCGCCGGATACCGATCCGCCGCTGGACGAGCCGGGACTGGTGGAAATGCTCAAGCACCGCGCCAAAAATCTGAGCCGTGCGCATCTCTACCCGATCGGCGCGCTGACCGACGCGCTGCAAGGGCGGGAACTGACCGAGATGGCGGAACTGGCAGATGCCGGATGCGTGGCGTTCAGCCAGGCCGATGCGCCGCTCACCGACACGCGCGTGTTGCTGCGCGCCATGCAGTACGCCGCGACTTTTAATTTTTCCGTGTGGCTGCGCCCGCAGGACAGCTTCCTCGCCAGGGACGGCGTGGCGCACGATGGCGAAGTGGCGACACGTTGCGGCCTGCCCGTCATCCCGGTGTGCGCCGAGACCATCGCGCTCTCGACCATGCTGGCGCTGGCGCAACAGACCGGCGCGAAGCTGCACATCTGCCGCATCTCCAGCGCGGCTGGCGTGGAAATGGTGCGCGCGGCGAAGCGGCAGGGGCTGGCGGTAAGCTGCGATGTCTCGATAAACCACACCCACCTGTCGGAAATGGACATCGGCTTCTTCGACCCGAACTGCCACCTGATGCCGCCGCTGCGCAGCCTGCGCGACCGCGCCGCCTTGCGCGCCGGTTTGCTGGACGGAACTGTCGATGCAATTTGCTCCAACCACGCGCCGGTCGACGACGACGCCAAACAATTGCCGTTCGCCGAAGCGGAAGCGGGCGCGACCGGCCTGGAATTATTGCTGCCGCTGGCGCTGAAATGGGCGCGCGAGGAAAATATCCCACTGGTGAGCGCGCTCGCCAAGACCACGCTGCAACCCGCCCGGATACTGGGGCTGGACGCGGGACATATGAGCGTCGGCGCGACAGCCGACCTGTGCGTATTCGATCCCGAAGCGTACTGGAAGGTTGAGCCGTGCGCACTGAAAAGCCAGGGCAAAAACACGCCGTTCACCGGCCTCGAAGTGCAAGGCAAAGTGCGCTACACGCTGGTCGACGGACAGGTTGTTTATCAAGGCTAGCGACTTATTCATGAAAGCCGCTGAATCATGCACACCGTTCTACGTTTATTGAATTGACGCTTCTACTTCTACCCTGACGAAGGAATGGAGCCACCGCGCATCCATGTAGGCACAGTGGATGGAGAGTGCAGGTAGTGGCCTGATCCAGTGCGATTGGCGAGGAGTCGCAACATCAACACCACCGAGTTATACCGTCTTCATTTATGCAACTCTCAACAGGAGAACAGATGAAATGGCGATGATGGCGTTTTACAGCCGATTCAAAGACCTTGCATTCAAAGAAACACGAGTCTGCACAGTTTTACCCGGCAGGGCAATGCCTGCCGATGAATACGGCTTCCTGGAATTCTATTGCGACGATACGCGATGCGATTGCCGGCGGGTCATAATTAAAGTGCTCGGGCATCACAGTGGGGACAAGGTTTGGGCCACGATCAGCTATGGATGGGAAGCCCCAGAATTCTATCGAAAATGGGCGGGAACAGACTTACTGGACGCTGAGGAGATGTGCCGCCCGACCCTTGATCCGCTAAACCCGTAATCATCCCACGCCACATTTTTCTTGTCAGTATTCGAGGAGACGATCCAGGGCAAAACTTATGTGGAGCGCATGCAGCGGCACTATGCCATGTTCAGGCAGCCGGCGAAACGCCGGGGGAAATTATTGTAGCTATTGCTATCTCGCCGGGGTTCTGATTAAAAACAGCAATTGCTTAACCGCAGCCGCTGCAGGTCGGATGAGCGCAGCGTTAACCAATGACTTGGCCGTCGTTTTTTGACGGCCAAGTCAGATGGTTATGCAAAGCTATCCGACATGGAAGCGTCAGTCGGTAGCCGATTTCTGTAGCCAAGGGAGGCAACGATGATAATAATCCTCGGCAAAGCAACACGGGCGTCTCCCGATTGATTCCGCGCTACACGACGTGTAGCCGTGGGTGTGTATACCCACCATGTCTGGCATAGCCCGCCTGCGGATTGTTTTATATTTCGGTTGGCGCAATTACCGGCGGCTTCAATTTTGCCTTGGCAGCCAACCTCTTAAACTTCTGGTCGAATGTCGCCATTGCTTTGCAGCCCGTCGTGCCGGCATGATGCAGCGCATCAGCGAAATCAAAACCCGACTGATAGTATTGAAGCGCTTGTTGAATATCGGACTGCCTTTCAAAATTCATATTTCGCACTGACAGCAGCGCTTCAAACGATCTTACGATGGCGTGTTTATCCAGTAAATACGCGCCGCGCAACACCCATTCAAGTTCCAGAGCCACCGTAAGTGGCACGAACAAAGCATTGCCCGTATCAATGAGCGAGACTGACTGGCGTGCCTGCACCGGATCATCGTTGGTCACCAGCCTTGCCAGAACATTGGTATCGAGCGCGATCACGGTTTGGTCGCGTATTGGGCAGCATCCATTTGATCCGCAGGAATCGCCGGGCCGGTGTATCCGGCAATGCCAACACAGTCGGTCGCGCGTTTGGTTTTTCTGGCATCATCCACCAACGCCCTGAATCCACCTGCATCCGGCAAAACATTCAGCCTCGTGCCAGGCGTAATACCCAACAGTCGGCGAATCTTTGCGGGGATGACCAGCTGGCCTTTTTCAGATACCGTTACAATCATGATCGACTCCTGAATTTGTCGTACCCGTTTGAGGGTTTTCATAGTATCACATTGACTTACCAGTGTAAGCAATGAATTGCAGCCGTGTCGCGCCGTGGTGCAGCGGATCGGCGCGTAACTTGTTACACTTCGCAGCGTATTAACCACGGGAGACACAATTATGACTGATACCAAATTTTTCGACGACTTGTCCGCGAAGCTGAGTGAGCTGGTGAAAAACAGCCCCGCCCGGGACATCGAGAAAAATGCCCGCGCGCTGCTGATGCAATGCTTCGCCAAACTTGATCTGGTGACGCGTGAAGAATTCGACATCCAGGCAGAAATGCTGGCGCGCGCGCGCCAGCAACTCACCGCGCTGGAGGCGCGTGTCGCCGCGCTGGAAGCGCAGCGACACCCAGCAGCGCAGTAGTTATGAGCCTGGCTGTGCTTTACAGCCGCGCGTTATCCGGCATGGAGGCGGCGCTGGTCACCGTCGAAGTGCATCTCGCCAACGGCCTGCCCAACTTCACCATCGTCGGTTTGCCGGAAACCGAAGTCAAGGAAAGCAAGGATCGGGTGCGCGCCGCGTTGCAGAATTGCCAGTTCGATTTTCCGGCGCGCCGCATCACCGTCAACCTCGCGCCCGCCGATCTGCCCAAGGAAAGCGGGCGCTTCGATTTGCCCATCGCGCTCGGCATTCTCGCCGCGACCGGGCAAATTCCTTCCAACAAACTTGCCGAATACGAATACGCCGGTGAACTCGCGCTGACCGGCGAGCTACGCCCGATACGCGGCGCGCTGGCGATGACTTATCGCGCCGCCAGCAGCGGGCGCGCTTTCATCCTGCCGCATGCGAATGCCGCCGAAGCCGCGCTGGTGAATGAGGCGACCGTGTATCCGGCGCGATCGCTGCTGCAGGTGGCGGCGCATCTCGCAGGCAGGGAAAGTATCGCGCCGTATATCAGCCAACCGCAAACCATTCCGCCGCACTATCCTGACATGCGCGAAGTGAAAGGTCAGGCGCAGGTCAAGCGCGCGCTGGAAATCGCCGCCGCCGGCGGGCATAGCGTGTTGATGGTCGGCCCGCCGGGGACCGGCAAGTCGATGCTGGCGGCGCGCTTCCCCGGCATCCTGCCGCAGATGTCCGCCACCGAAGCGTTGGAAAGCGCGGCATTGCAATCGCTGGATGGCCACTTCGACGTGGCGAAATGGAAGACGCGTCCGTATCGCGCGCCGCATCACACCGCTTCCGGCGTGGCGCTGGTCGGCGGCGGCAGCAATCCGCGTCCCGGCGAAATCTCCATGGCCTTGCACGGCGTGCTGTTTCTAGACGAGTTGCCGGAGTTCGAGCGCAGCGTGCTGGAGGTGTTGCGCGAGCCGATGGAATCGGGACGCATCACCATCTCGCGCGCCGCACGACGCGCCGATTTTCCGGCGCAATTTCAGCTCATCGCCGCGATGAACCCGTGCCCGTGCGGCTATCTCGGCCACTACAACGGCAAATGCCGCTGCACGCCCGATCAGGTTTCGCGCTACCGCAGCAAGATTTCCGGCCCGCTGCTGGACCGTATCGACATTCAGATCGAAGTGCCCGCCGTGGCGCAGGATGATTTGCTCAACAAAGCGGGAGGCGAAACCAGCGCCGCGTTGCAGGCGCGCGTGGAAATTGCACGGCAACGCCAGCTCGCGCGCCAGGACAAGGCCAACGCGCTGCTTTCGGTTACCGAGGTCGATGCGCTATGCGCGCCGGATGAACAGGGCGCCGCGCTGCTGCACCAGGCTTTCAGCCGCCTCAACCTCTCCGCGCGCGCTTATCACCGCATACTCAAAGTCGCGCGCAGCATCGCTGATCTGGAAGGGGCGGAGGGTATCGAGGCGCGGCATATCGCCGAAGCGGTGCAGTACCGGCGGCTCAACCTTTAACCCGGATTAACGCAAATTCACCAAGGGCTTGAACCCCAGTTTGCCTTGCAAACTATCCGCGCTGCTGCGCGCTTCGTTCTGATCCGCATACGGCCCGAGGTGGACGCGCGTGAGCCCGTCTTTGACAAACAGGCTGAGTTGCTTGCCGAGGTCGCTCAGTTTGGCGCGCATTTGCGCCATGAAACTTTCAGCTGCTTCCGGTGTTTTGAAGGCGCCGAGTTGCAGGTAAACATTGCTGCCGCTCACCGCGTCCTGCATGGGTGCGGCGGCTTGTGGCGGCACGTTCGCCGGAGGCAGCGGTGTGCTGGTGATCCGCTCTGCCGCAGCGATCGGCGCGATGACGGTATCGGGAGCCAGGCTTTCCACTTCGACTTCCGCGCTGCCGGTGCCAATATAGCCGAGCTTGTGCGCGGCGGTATAGGAAAGATCTATCACGCGCTCATGCAGAAACGGGCCGCGGTCGTTGATGCGCACCACCACGGATTTATTATTGGCCGGGTTGGTTACGCGCGCATAGCTCGGGATCGGCAGGGTGGGATGCGCGGCGGTCATGGCATACATGTCGTACACTTCGCCGCTGGAGGTGCGCTGGCCGTGGAATTTCTTGCCGTACCACGAGGCGATGCCGCGCTCCTTGTAATTGCCCGCAGCGGTCAGCGGCGTGTAGGTCTTGCCTAGCGCGGTGTAGGGGCGGTTGGCGTAGCGGTGCGGCGGCTCGTTTTTCGGCACGGCATCGGGAATGCTGTCGAGGTTGGCCGGGGCCTCCGCGCCAGGGCCGTCTCCGGCCAGATAGCCACCGCCCGCAGGCGCGGCGGATGTGCCGGTCACGCCGGCGGAGCGGTCTTCGACCGGCGCGGGCGTGTCGCGTGTTTCCGCCTCGCGTTGCGGGGTGCTGCCGCAGGCGGCGAACATCAGGGTTGCCAGTGCCAGAACCACTACTTGCTTGTTCATGCGATCTCTCCTTAAGTCTTGATAAGTTTTTTGTGCGTTTCGATGCTCATTAGCATACCAAAACCCAGCATCAGGGTCAGCATCGATGTGCCGCCGTAACTCACCAGCGGCAGCGGTACGCCGACCACCGGCAGGATGCCGCTGACCATGCCCATGTTGACGAACGCGTAGGTGGCGAAAGTCAGCGTGATGGAACCCGCCATCAGGCGCGTGAAATAGGTGGAGGCATTCGCGGTGATGACAAAGCCGCGCACGATCACGAACAGATACATGGCCAGCAGGATCAGGTTGCCGAGCAGGCCGAATTCTTCCGAGAACACCGCGAAAATGAAGTCGGTGGTGCGTTCCGGCAGAAATTCGAGATGGGTCTGCGTGCCGTTCAGGTAGCCCTTGCCGAGCAGGCCGCCGGAGCCCACCGCGATGGTGGCCTGGATAGTGTGGTAGCCCTTTCCCAGCGCGTCCTGCGAGGGGTCGAACAGCATCAGGATGCGGTGGCGCTGATAGTCGTGCAGCATCGACCACAGCACCGGCGCGCTGGCGAGCGCGGCGACCAACAGCCCGGCCATCACGCGCCAGGAAAGCCCGGCCAGAAACAACACATAAAACCCGCTGGCGGAAATCAGGATCGCGGTGCCCAAGTCGGGCTGGCGCACGATCAACGCCACCGGCATCAGCAACAGCAGCGTGGCGACAAAATAATTTTTCAGGGTGAGCGTGGCCTCGTGCTTCTCGAAGTACCAGGCCATCATCAGCGGAATGCCGATTTTCATCAGCTCGGACGGCTGCAGGGTGACGACGCCCAGGTTCAGCCAGCGCCGCGCGCCATGGCTGATTTCGCCGAACAGCGCCACGCCGATCAGCAGCGCCATGCCCAGCGTATAGACCGGCACGGCGGTGCGCATCAGGTAATGCAGCGGCAGATTGGCGATCAGCCACATGCAGGTCAGCGCCACCGCGATATTCAGCATCTGTTTCAGCGGCTGCCCCCAACTGGCGTTGTCCGCGCTGTACAGCACCAGCAGGCTGGTGAGCAGCAGCAGGCTGATGCCGAGCAGCAGCGGGCGATCGATATGTGCGATGAAACGCAACCATAACTGGCGTCTAGTCATGCTCCTCTTCCCCGACTTCTGTTATGTCCGGCAACGGCTGTGGCACTTTGCCGAGCAGGTAATAATCCAGCACCTTGCGCGCGATCGGAGCCGCCGTGCTGCCGCCGTGACCGCCATTTTCCGCCAGCACCACCAGCGCGATCCTGGGTTGTTCGGCGGGTGCAAAGGCGATGAACCAGGCGTGATCGCGGTGGCGTTCGCTCACCTGGCTTTCGATATATTTTTCGCCCTGCTTGATGGCGATCACCTGTGCGGTGCCGGTCTTGCCGGCGATGTGGTAGGGCGCGCCGGCGGATGCTTGCACCGCCGTTCCGCCCGGCTGGGTGGCTGCGATCATGGCGCGCTTGACCAGATCGAGATGCGCCGGATCAATGCCGAGGTCGGATTCCACGGGGTTGGCTATCAGATGGTTCTCGGCGTTGCGTGAACTGCGCACCTCCCTGACCAGATGCGGCTTGTAGCCCACGCCATTATTGGCCAGTGTCGCGGTGGCCGCCGCCAGTTGAAGCGGCGTAACCAGGTTGTAGCCTTGCCCGATGCCAACCGATACCGTGTCGCCTGCATACCATTTCTGCTTGTAGCGCCTCATTTTCCAGTCCTGCGAGGGCAGCAGGCCGGAACTCTCGCCCTCGAATTCGCCGCTGTCTAAACGCTTGCCCAGATCGAGGCCGGTTTTTTTGCCGAAACCGAAGCGCGCCAGGTAGCTGGAAATTTTGTCTATGCCCAGTTCGGTCGCCAGCCCGTAATAGTAGGTATCGCACGACACCACGATGGACTTGAACAGGTCCACGCTGCCGTGCCCGCCCTTTTTCCAATCGCGGTATTGGTGGCTGCTGCCGGGCAGTGTGAAATACCCGGGATCGCTGATGGTATGGCCGGGCGAATTGATGTTGTAATGCAACCCGGCCAGCGCCATGAAGGGCTTGATGGTGGAGCCGGGCGGATATTGCCCGCGCAGCGCGCGGTTGTTGAGCGGCGTATCGGGCGAATTGTTCAGCTCGTCCCAGCTTTGCGTGTCGATGCCATCGATGAACAGGCTGGGGTCGTAGCCCGGCTTGCTGACGAAGGCCAGCACTTCGCCGTTGTTCGGGTCGATCGCCACCAGCGCGCCGCGATAGTTACCGAACGATTGGAAGGCGATTTCCTGCAATTTGGCATCGATGCTCAACACCAGCGCATTGCCGGAAACCGGCGGCGTGCGCGACAGCATGCGCACCGCGCGCCCGGCGGAATCCACCTCGACCTGCTCCACGCCGGTAGTGCCGTGCAACTCGTTTTCATAGCTTTGCTCCAGGCCGGTTTTACCGATGTAATCCGAGCCCCGATAGTTGGCGGCGAGGTCGTTTTCTTCGAGCTGTTCCACATCGGTCTGGTTGATGCGCCCGACATAACCGATCATATGCGCGGTTTTTTCACCATAGGGGTAATCGCGGAACAGCCGCGCTTTGATCTCGACACCCGGGAAGCGGTATTGCTGCGCGGCAAAACGCGCAACTTCCGCGTCGGTGAGGCGATTGCGGATCATCAGCGTCTCGAAATTGCGCCGTTCGGCAAGCAGCTTGTTGAAGCGCTTGCGATCCTTGGGCGTGATTTCGACCAGCGTGGATAATTCATCGATGGTGGCTTCCAGGTCGGCGGTCTTGCTGGGGACGATCTCCAGCGTATAGCCGGAATAGTTGTGCGCCAGCACCACACCATTGCGGTCGAGAATCAGGCCGCGGTTCGGGACAATCGGGACAACGGAAATGCGGTTGCTCTCCGCCAGCGTCTGGTAATGGTCATGGCGCGCCACTTGCAGATAAATAAAGCGCATCAGCAAAATCGCCAGCAGCGCCAGCACAAAACCGATGCTGACCACCAGGCGAAGCCGGAAGTAAAAGATTTCGCGCTGATGGTTTTTGATCTCGACGTGCTTGACCATCAGCGAACCCTAACGGACATGACAAGTGTGCCACACCTGATGATGAAACTTGTCATGCCCGGAACCCTCGCTACGCTTTCCCTCTCCTCAATCCTCCGGGTGAAATAACTGGTGAAACTACTAGCCATCTGACTAGGCTGCAAACAACCGCAGCCAAGCCGCTGGTTATCCCGCAAGCGGGGAGAGCGAAGCGAGGGGGGCGTAGCCAGGCGAACGAATCGCTGCGCGAGTTTCACGTTAATGGTCACGATCCGCGCGTATCCGCTGCGCCGCCTGCAACATGAGGCTGAGCGGCGCCCACAGCAGGGTCGAAGTCAGGCAGCCGAGAAAATACGGCCATACCATATAGCCATTTACCTGCCAGTGAACCAGCGCATACACCGCGTAGGTCAGCGCCAGAACGATAAATACATGCGTGGTCTGCTGGCGCAGGTTGAACATCTTCAAGCGGTGATGCAACATTACGCCGCCGAATGCAAGCAAGGTATAGGCCAGCGCATGCTGGCCGAACAGACTGGCGTCGGCCACATCGGCAAGTATGCCCACCGCCCAGGCCAGGCCGATGCCGACGCGCAGCGGTTTATGCGTACACCAGTACAGCATCACCACGGCGACAAAATCCGGGCGCAGTATCAGCCCCATCCCCTCCCACGGCAGCCCGTTCAGAAACAGCGCAACCAATACGCTCGATGCGATGAAGGCATTGCTGATCGGGCGCTGGATTTCAGGTTTTGTGTCGGCAGAATAAGGCATTATTTTTTCTGTTTCATTTTCAAATGTTGCTCCGCCCGCTCCCCTGCGGGCCGCTCGGGCGGCTGCGGCAGTCCGGATAGAATCATCAGGTGGCGATGGTTATCCACTCCGGCCACCGGCAGGCAGGTGATGCGCGCAAACGGGTAAGCGGGGTCGCGTTCGATTTTTACCACTTTGGCGACCGGGATGCCGGGCGGATAGACGCCGTCGATGCCCGAAGTGACCAGCAGATCGTCATGCTGGATGTCTGAGCTGACCGGCATGTAGCGCAGCGACAGCTGGCTGGTGTCGCCCGCGCCGAACACGATGGTGCGCAGCCCGTTGCGCAACACCATGACCGGCACGGCATGATCCTTCTCGGTAATCATGGTCACTTCGGCAAGCCAGGGGTAAACGCGGGTAACCTGGCCGACGATACCGGCGTCGTCCCTCACCACCTGCCCGATCAGCACGTTGGCGTTTGCGCCTTTGTCGATGATCACCTTGCGCTTGAATACGTCCCGCTCGGCATATACGATTTCTGCCGCTTGCGCGGCGAGTTCGCCGTGTTGCGGCAGTTTCAGCAAATTGCGCAACTGCCGGGTTTCCTGCTGCAATGCCTGTAACTGCGACAACTGCGCCGCATCGCGTTCATGCTGTTGATGCAGCGCCTGATTTTCTTCCACCAGGCGGCGTTGCGTGGTAAAGAAATCGCCTGCATGTTGCCACAGTTCGCCCGGCAAGGTCGCCAGCCGCTGTATCGGCGAGACCAGCACGGACAGCGCGCTGCGCGTGGATTCCAGATAGCGGAAACGCGCGTCGATGAACAGCAACAGTAGTGAGAGCACCGAGAAGAACACCAGCCGCACCGCCGGGCTGGGACCGCGGTTGAAAAACTGGAAGGATTGTGTGTTGTCTGTCAACGACGTTCCATCGCGGCTTTTGAGGGGTGAGGGGTTATGAAAATTATTCGGTCGTAAAAATGCTGGTGGATTTATCCATGCTTTCGAGAGCGTGCCCAGAACCGCGTACCACACAGGTCAACGGGTCTTCGGCGATCAGCACCGGCAGGCCGGTTTCTTCCATCAGCAGGCGGTCCAGGTCGCGCAACAGCGCGCCGCCGCCGGTCAGCACCATGCCCTTGTTGGCGATGTCCGCACCGAGTTCCGGCGGAGTTTGTTCAAGCGCGGTCTTCACCGCGCTGACAATGCTGTTGAGCGGATCGGTCAGCGCTTCGAGAATTTCGTTGCTGGAAATGGTGAAGCTGCGCGGCACGCCTTCGGCGAGGTTGCGCCCCTTCACTTCCATCTCGCGCACTTCGCTGCCGGGGAAAGCCGATCCGATGGTTTTCTTAATTTGTTCGGCGGTGGTTTCGCCGATCAACATGCCGTAATTGCGGCGAATATAATTGATGATCGCATCGTCGAATTTGTCGCCGCCGACGCGCACCGAACCGGAATATACCGCGCCGCCGAGCGAAATTACGCCCACCTCGGTGGTGCCGCCACCGATGTCCACCACCATCGAACCGGTTGCCTCTTCCACCGGCAAACCTGCGCCGATCGCCGCCGCCATCGGCTCCTCGATCAATTCCACGCGGCGCGCACCGGCGCCGACCGCCGATTCGCGAATCGCGCGACGTTCCACCTGGGTGGAACCGCACGGCACGCAGATCACGATGCGCGGGCTGGGGCTGAAAATGCCGGCCTTGTAAACCTTGCGGATGAATTGTTTGAGCATTTGCTCGGTAACGGTGAAGTCGGCGATCACGCCGTCTTTCATCGGGCGGATCGCGGTGATGTTGCCCGGCGTGCGCCCCAGCATCTGCTTGGCGGCCAGGCCGACCTGCTGGATTACCTTCTTGCCGTTCGGTCCGCCCTCCTGACGAATCGCCACCACAGACGGTTCATCCAGCACGATACCTTGCCCTCGCACCCAGATGAGTGTGTTGGCGGTGCCAAGGTCAATCGCCAGGTCGTTGGCGAAATAGCCATTCAAAAATCCAAACATGTCCGTTCCCAAGAGTCAAAGAGGTGCGCCGATAAACCCGTTTATGATACCCTATTGGCCTTATTCCAATAAAGTTTTTACTATGTCCTCTACCATATTCTTGGCCAATGCAGATGTCCGCAAAGTTGCCCGTCTGGCGCGGCTGGCGATGAGCGAAGCGGAAATCGAAACCGCCCGCGCCCAATTGTCCGGCATTTTCGCACTGATCGAGGAGATGCAGGCCGTCGATACCACAGGCATCGCTCCCATGTCGCACGCCCAGGATGTATCGCAACGGCTGCGCGAGGATGCCGTCACCGAAACCAACCAGCGCGAACTGTTCCAGACTATTGCCCCACAGGTGGAAGCGGGGCTGTACCTGGTTCCACAAGTTATCGAATAAGAGAAGGGAGAAGGGAGAAGAGAGAAGGGTAACGGCGGCATGGAGGGTTTACCCTTCCCCCTTTACCCTTCCCCCTTCCCCTCGCAAAATGATAAACGCAAGCCTCAAACAGCTATCTGCAGCCCTTGCTGCAAAGACAATTTCCAGCGTCGAACTGACGCAGCTTTACCTCAACCGCATCGCCAGCCTCAACCCGAAGCTTAACGCCTATATCACCGTCAGGCCGGAAACTTCGCTGGCCCAGGCGAGCGTAGCGGATGCCCGCCTTGCCGCCGGCCAGGCCGATGTGCTGACCGGCATCCCTTTCGCGCAAAAAGACATTTTCTGCGCCAAGGGTTGGCTCACCACTTGCGGCTCGAAAATGCTGCACAATTTTGTCTCGCCCTACGACGCGCATGTCATCGCGCAATTCAATAATGCCGGCGCGGTGAATCTCGGCAAGACCAACATGGACGAGTTCGCGATGGGCTCGTCCAACGAAACTTCGCACTGCGGCCCGGTGAAAAACCCCTGGGATACGGCGCGTGTGCCCGGCGGCAGTTCAGGCGGCACAGCGGCGGCGGTCGCGGCACGCTTGTGTGCGGCAGCGACCGGCACCGATACCGGCGGCGCGATCCGCCAGCCCGCCGCGCTGTGCGGCATTTCCGGTCTGAAACCAACCTACGGTGTGGTGTCGCGCTACGGCATGATCGCCTTCGCCTCCAGCCTCGACCAGGCGGGGCCGATGGCACGCAGCGCGGAAGATCTCGCGCTGATGCTGAACGTGATGGCCGGTTTCGATGAACGCGACTCGACCTCGCTGCAGCGCGACAAGGAAGACTACGCACGCGATCTGGCGCGGCCGCTGAACGGCCTACGCATCGGCCTGCCAAAAGAATTTTTTGCCGAAGGGTTGGACAGCGACGTGGCGCAAGCCGTCGAAGCCGCACTCGCCGAATACAAAAAGCTCGGCGCGACCATGGTCGAAATCAGCCTGCCCAATTCCAAACTATCGGTGCCGGTGTATTACGTGCTGGCGCCGGCGGAAGCGTCGAGCAACCTGTCGCGCTTCGACGGTGTGCGCTACGGTTACCGCGCGCCCGAATACGGCGACCTCGCCGATATGTACGAAAAAAGCCGCGCGCAGGGCTTCGGCGCAGAAGTGAAGCGCCGCATCATGATCGGCACCTACGTGCTGAGCCACGGCTATTACGACGCCTATTATTTGCAGGCGCAGAAAATCCGCCGCCTGATCGCGCAGGACTTTACCGAGGCATACAAGCGGTGCGACATCATCATGGGCCCGACCTCGCCTTCGACGGCGTTCAAATTGGGCGAGAAGGGTGACGATCCGGTGCAGATGTACTTGTCCGACATCTACACCATCGCCGTGAACTTGGCCGGCCTACCCGGCATGTCGATCCCCTGCGGTTTCGGCGCGGCCAACAATGGCAATCCGGGTATGCCGGTCGGCTTGCAGATCATCGGTAACTATTTCGACGAGGCGCGCATGCTGAATGTCGCGCACCAATATCAACTGGCGACGGATTGGCATAGCCGCGCGCCGAATGGCATTTGAAAATCATTAGCCACAGAGATCACAGAGTACACAGAGAAAACCCTCTGCACTTCCTCTGTGATCTCTGTGTGCTCTAGATATAACAACTAGCCATTCGACTAAGCTGGCAAAAAACGCCAGCCAAGTCGCTGGTTATGTGGCTAAAAGGGTTTAAATATGACTTGGGAAATCGTTATCGGGCTGGAAGTACACGCACAGCTTTCGACCAATAGCAAAATCTTCTGCGGCGCATCGACCGCGTTTGGCGCGGAGCCGAACACCCAGGCGGATGCGGTGAGCATCGCACTGCCCGGCGTATTGCCGGTGCTGAACAAGGGTGCCGTCGAACGCGCGATCAAATTCGGCCTCGCCACCGGCGCGCATATCGCGCCGCGCTCGGTGTTTGCGCGCAAAAATTATTTCTACCCCGACCTGCCCAAAGGTTACCAGATCAGCCAGTTCGACCTGCCGGTGGTGGGCAACGGCGAGCTGACGATTCATGTGCCCGCGTCAGGTAAAGTGCAACCCTACGAAAAGCGGGTGCGCCTCACCCGCGCACATCTGGAAGAAGATGCGGGCAAGTCGCTGCATGAGGATTTCCACGGCATGACCGGCATCGACTTGAACCGCGCCGGCACGCCGCTCTTGGAGATCGTCTCAGAACCGGATATGCGGTCCGCCGCCGAAGCGGTGGCGTATGCCAAAGCATTGCACACGCTGGTGCAGTGGATCGGCATCTGCGACGGCAACATGCAGGAAGGCTCGTTCCGTTGCGACGCCAACGTGTCGGTGCGCAAATCAGGCGCACCGCTCGGTACGCGCCGCGAGGTAAAGAACCTCAACTCGTTCCGCTTCCTCGAACAGGCGATCAACTACGAAGCCAGGTGGCAGATCGACACGCTGGAAAATGGTGGCGCAATCCACCAGGCCACCGTGCTGTTCGACCCGGACAGCGGCGCGACGCGCATGATGCGCAGCAAGGAAGACGCGCACGATTACCGTTATTTCCCCGACCCCGACCTGCTGCCGCTGGACATCTCGCCGCAATGGATCGAACAGGTGCGCGCCACGCTGCCCGAGCTGCCACAGGCCAAACAGGCACGCTATGTGAACGAGCTCGGCTTGTCCACTTATGATGCGAGCCTTCTCACCGCGTCACGCGCGATGGCGGATTTCTTTGAGGCTGCGACAAACCCCTCCCGGCCTCCCCTTGTCATGGGAGGAGTAATAGCTCCCTCCCCTGACAAGGGGAGGGCTGGGGAGGGGTTTGCCGGAATCGAAGCCAAACTCTGTGCGAACTGGCTCATCGGCGAGGTGAGCGCCCAGTTGAACCGCGACGGTCTCGACATGGCGCAATGCCCGATCAGCGCACAGCAGCTCGGCGGCATATTGCGGCGTATCGCAGATAACACCCTCTCCAACTCCGGCGCAAAAGAAGTGTTCCGCACCCTGTGGGCAGAAGGCGGCGAAGCCGATGCGATCATCGAAGCGAAGGGATTGAAACAAGTCTCCGACAGCGGCGCAATCGAAGCGTTGGTGGACGAGATCATCGCCGCCAACGCCGAAAAAGTGGCAGAGTATCGCAGCGGCAAGGACAAGCTGTTCGGCTTCTTCGTGGGCATCGCGATGAAGGCCAGCAAGGGCAAAGCCAACCCGGCGCAGCTTAACGATATATTGAAGAAAAAGCTGGCTGGCTAGATAAGCCAAGCGGATGAGTTTGGCAGAGGCAAAGAACATGTGCTCACCTCATCGTTGAGGTGAGCAGAGGGAGGCAGCATGACCAATAAAGACCAGTACAAAATAAGCGGGGAGCCGTTTTATCAGTCGCAGGGCGATGAAGTTGCGCTGTACGAAGCCGCCTATGCGGCGCGCCTGCCGGTGATGATAATAGGCCCGACCGGCTGCGGTAAATCCCGCTTCGTCGAATACATGGCGTGGAAACTCGACAGGCCGCTGATTACCGTGGCGTGCAACGAAGACATGACCGCCAGCGACCTGGTCGGGCGCTATCTGCTCGACGCCAACGGCACGCGCTGGCTGGATGGGCCGCTGACCACGGCGGCGCGCATCGGCGCGATTTGCTATCTCGACGAAATCGTCGAGGCGCGCCAGGACACCACGGTAGTGATCCACCCGCTGACCGACCATCGCCGCACCCTGCCGCTGGACAAGAAGGGCGAGCTGCTCGCGGCGCATCCCGATTTCCAGTTGGTAATCTCCTACAATCCCGGCTACCAGAGTTTACTCAAGGATTTGAAGCAATCCACCAAACAGCGCTTTACCGCCTTCGATTTCGATTATCCGTCGCCCGATATCGAGGCGCAGATTCTCAGCCAAGAAACCGGCATCGAAGCCGGTTTGTCCGCGCAGCTGGTGAAAATCGGTGGCGCGGCGCGCAACCTGAAAGGGCACGGGCTGGACGAGGGCATATCCACGCGCCTGCTGGTGTATGCAGCGATCCTGATCAAAGGTGGCGTCGCGCCGCGTGCCGCGTGCCGCATGGCTCTGGTGCGCCCGATAACCGACGATGCGGACATTCGTGACACACTTGATCACACGATCGATGCGGTGTTCGGGTAGCCTGCAATCCGGCTTTGTCTTCGTGTTAGCATCACATAAAACGAATAACAGATGCTGATATTCATGGCACTCGGTTAAGTGGTTGCGGCTCTGTTACGATGGAGCAACCTATTGCTCCTGCACAATAGGGGCGGATGAGCGCAGCGTTATCCGCCGTATGCTGATCTCTCGCGCAACTTCTATTCGGTGGATAACGGCCTTGCTGCCTCACCCACCCTACGCCCCATTTACGGCCAATGATTGCTTAACCGAGCGCCATGAGGTGCCGATATGAATAATTTGTTACGTTCCTTCACTGATGAGCTTAGAAGCATCCTTGCTGTGTGGCTACCTCAATTGTCCGCCGACTGGTGGGAACGTCATGTTCTGAGCATCCTTACCTATCAACAACAAGAACGCATTAAACAATCGCGCATTGATAATTTGTCCGGCCTCGATCTGGCTGCTTTATTGCGTGTGCTCGATCAAAACTGGTTTGAGCTTTCTTCACGCTTCAATTGGCCGAAAGAAGGTCGCAACTGGCTGAAAGAGGCGCAGACCATCCGCAATCGTTGGGCTCATGTCACGGCAGCGGAGGCAGAACCGCACGATGCCTACCGCGATGCCGACACCCTCGAACGTCTGGCAAAAATGCTCGGGGTCGGCGATGCAGCACAAACCCAAATCGCTGACTACAAACAGCAACAGTTGGCACTATTTTCTCCCTCGGTTGTTCCCGCACCACCCCTGTCGCCCGCTGTCATGCCACCAGCTCCTGTTGCGCCTGCCGTTGCGGCAGTGCCGCAAGCGACGACCATTCAGGACGGCTTTGCGCCCGGCCAACTGGTGCGCCTAAAATCCAATCGAGACAAGGTTTTTCCTGTTCTTTCTGTGCTGCCCAATTCCGGCGGAGAACGCCGCTACTCGGTTTTCGAGAATAACAAGCAGGCAAATTACTACGAAAGCCAACTTGAAAGCATCCCGGATGTGCAGGATGAGCGAACACCTATCCCGCTTGCAGAATTTCATGCTCGCCTGACTTCCCTGTTATTGACCGCACCATCTTCCGCCAATCTCTACTCCTTGCACTCAGGGCGGGTGCGCTATGTGCCTTATCAATATCGCCCGGTGCTCAAGCTGCTGCGCGCGGATCGACCGCGATTGCTGATCGCCGACGATGTGGGTGTTGGCAAGACCATCGAAGCAGGGTTGATCCTGAAAGAGTTGCAAGCCCGCGCCGAAATTAAATCGGTGCTGATTCTGTGCCCCAAACCGCTGGTAAGGGTTATGAGCGCCTTGGTTGTAGTCAAAGCTGGCATTGAGTCTCATCCTGATTATTATCAATTTAAGCGCGATTTTGGATGGGCTAATGATACTCATACAGGCACCAATACGGACTACACAATAATCAATCTTGAGGGGTATTTGAAAAAAAAGTCCATTCCATCAAGTCGACTAGTTTGGCATGCATTAATTGGCGCTGCTCCAGATGTAACCAAGGCCCGCTATAGCCCCATGCGGAAGCATACTCCACGAACATATGATTCTCATCTCGTTCATTATATTAAAAACTTCCAAGTGGATTCCGGATATATCTGGCGGGTTTTATGTGCCCCAAGATATTGAAATGCACGAACTTCGCAAAGATTTTCCTTACGATGATAAAAATGGTTTGCTATCAGCAATAGGTTTCGGTGGTTGCGCCAAAGAGCGTCAGGAAGAAAATCGTGCGAAGGAGGAATCGGCGAAGGCGGCTGGCTTCACGTCAGCGAAAGAAATGGACGAGTTGAAAAAAATTAGGGATTTCGGTATTCCTCTTGCCGAAATTATTGCGCAACTTGAGCAACGTCAGCGAGTCGCACAGCCGGAAGATTCTGTTCGTGGTGATCCTTATAGTGGACCCTGTTTTCAAGACAGCAGTTTAAGATGTGCGCTGTCATAAAGGAAGAAAAGAAATGAGCGAAGCGAAGAAGCGTAAAACCCACACCCCGGAGTTCAAGGCGAAGGTAGGTTTGGAGGCGTTGCGAGGTG